>DBGBEC010000161.1:0-9463 GCA_048477415.1 Candidatus Limivicinus sp.
CACCATGTCCATTGACCCGAACGTGGGCGGTATCGCCCGACTTTTGCAGAAAATGCGGGTCAGGCCCGGGTATATAAGCTTTAAACGCTGGTACAGGGCCACCTTCATAAAGCTCCCCGCCATATACAGATTCAACCACAGGATAAAAGAATGGGCAAAATCCCGGCTTCTGCCCGGCAATATGTTCAACTCCATGGGCCTCAACTACATTGGCCCGGTGGACGGCCACGACGTGGAGAAGTTAGAGACGGTTATACGCTGGGCCAGGGAGATGCGGGAGCCTGTCATCGTCCATGTGCTCACAAAAAAGGGCAAGGGCTGCCCCTATGCCGAGGAGCACCCGGAGCTGTATCACGGCGTGGGCCCCTTTGACGCGAGGACCGGGGAGATATACCCCGCAGGCGACTCGTTTTCAGAGCTTTTTGGAAAATACCTCTGCGACTTTGCCGCGGAGGATAAGCGCATAACCGCAATAACCGCCGCCATGGCCGCGGGTACCGGGCTGGACAGCTTTTCCAGGCGCTATCCCGAGCGTTTTGTAGACGCGGGCATTGCCGAGGGCCACGCCACGGCCCTTGCCGCCGGAATGGCAAAGCAGGGGGCCCTGCCGGTCTTCGCCGTGTATTCAAGCTTTATGCAGCGCGGCTTTGACATGCTCATACACGATGTCTCCCTTCAAAAGCTCCATGTGGTCTTCGCCATTGACAGGGCCGGGATCGTCGGCAGCGACGGGGAGACCCATCACGGCATTTTCGATGTGAACTATCTCAGCACCGTCCCCGGAATGAGCGTTTACTGCCCTTCAAATTATGCCGAGCTTCGCGACATGCTTGAGGAGGCTCTCTTCAGGACTGAGGGCCCCGTAGCCATAAGATACCCCAGAGGCGGCGAGGGCGAATATAAGCTCTCCCTCCGGGAGGATGAGAGCCTTGTCCTGCCGGGCAGCGACCTGACCATAGCCTGCTACGGCACCATGGTGAACGAGGCCCTTAGGGCGGCGGAGCTTTTGAAGGCCCAGGGGATAAAGCCGGAGATCATAAAGATAAACAGGATAGAACCGGCAGACTTCGCCCTCACGCTCAGATCCCTTGAAAAGACGGGAAGGCTCGTGATGGCGGAGGAGGTATGTGCCAAGGGCTGTGTAGGCAGCCGAATACTCTCCCATGCCGCCGGGAGGATACAGCTCAAAGGCGCAAGGCTCATGAACCTGGGCGAGGGAGTGATACCCCACGGCAGCCGGGAGCGTCTTATGAGCGACAGCGGCATCGACGCCGGCTCAATGGCCCGAGCCGCCATGGAGCTGCTTTAAAAACATTGATTCGGAGAGCGCATGAAAAAAGTGAGACTTGACCAGCTCGTCTTTGAGCTGGGCCTTACCGAGAGCCGTGAGCGGGCAAAGACCACCATCATGAGCGGGAACGTCTTTGTAAACGGCCAGCGTGTGGATAAACCCGGGACCCCCGTCTCCCCGGAGCATAAGATCGAGATCCGGGGCGAGGCTCTGCCCTTTGTGAGCCGGGGCGGGTTCAAGCTGGACAAGGCCCTGAAGGTCTTCCCGGTGGATGTGTCCGGCAAGGTATGCATAGACTGCGGTGCCTCTACCGGCGGCTTCACGGATGTGCTTTTGCTACACGGGGCTCAAAGAGTCTATGCTGTGGATGTGGGCTATGGCCAGCTCGCCTGGAAACTGCGCCAGGATGAGCGGGTCATAAATCTTGAGCGCACGAACCTGCGCTATATAAGCGGCGAGCAGATACCCGAGAGCCTGGACGCCGCGGTGATGGACGTGTCCTTCATCTCGGTTAAGCTCGTGCTGCCGGCGGTGAAAGCCCTTTTGAAGCCGGGAGCGGACGTCATATGCCTGATAAAGCCCCAGTTTGAGGCAGGCCGGGAAGAAGTGGGCAAAAAAGGCGTGGTCAGGGACAAAAAGGTCCACGGCTCGGTGGTCAGGGGGATACTGGCCTTCGCCCCGGAAGCGGGTCTGAGCGTGATGGGCCTGGACTATTCCCCCATAAGAGGGCCCGAGGGGAACATAGAGTATATATGCCACATGAAAAACGGTGAATATGAAAGCCCGGAGATAGACGTGGACCAGGTGGTCTCCGCCTCCCACCAGGCCTTCGGGGAGAACTAATCATGATTGCCATTTGTGCCAATCCCTTCAGGGACAGCGGACTTGAGCTTGCCAGACAGGCGGCCGACATTTTATTGGGAGAGGGTTTTCCCTCCGTTATATGTCCGGTGTTTGCCGAGGAGGGCTCACCGGTGCTCCCCGACGGGCTCGAAACGAAAAAACTTGAAGAGGCCGCGGCGAGCTGTTCCATGGCGGTGGTCATCGGCGGCGACGGCACCATTCTTGCCGTTGCCAGGGCCCTTAGAGGGCGGGAGACGCCCATCCTGGGGGTAAACCTGGGCACAAAGGGCTTTATGTCCTCCCTTGAGCCGTCGGAGCTCCCCATGATAGTACAGGCGGCAAGAAACCAGGCCGCCGTCAGCCGCCGCATGATGCTGGATGTGCGGCTAAGGCGGGAGGGGCGTATCATCTGCTCCGACTGCGCCCTGAACGACGTGGTCATCCACGGCTATGGCGACTGCGTAAAAGTCACCGCCTTCTGCCAGGGCGACAAGATAACCAGCTACTCGGGGGACGGGCTGATCATATCCACCCCCACCGGGTCCACCGGCTACTCTATGTCCGCCGGGGGACCGATAGTGGAGCCGGAGGCGGAAAATATCATAATAAGCCCCATCTGCGCCCATGTTATGGGTTCGCGCTCCTTTGTGCTATCCCCAAAGCGGGAGATAAGCGTGAAGGCGGAAAAGCTCCATGGCCGCCGGGCCTATCTGTCAGTTGACGGGGCCTTCACGGCGGACCTTGCCAACGGGGACGAGATAATCGTGAACAAATCAGAGCACAGCACCCTTATGGCCGATCTGGGACTCAGAAGCTTTTACGATATTGCCTACGAAAAACTTACTTGATGGAGGATAAGATATGAAGCCCGGAAGACAGAGCGTCATATTGGAAATAATATCGGAAAAGGACGTGGAGACCCAGCACCAGCTTCTCCGTGAGCTGGAGGAGAGGGGGATCAAAAGCACCCAGGCCACCCTTTCCCGGGACATTAAGGACATGCGCCTTGTAAAGGAGCAGGGCCCCGGCGGAAAATACAGGTATGCCGTCTCAGCAAAGTCTGACGATGGAGACTTTGACCAGCGTTTGAAGAAAATATTCAGGGAAAGCGTCATATCCTACGACTTGGCCCAGAATCTCCTTGTCATAAAGACCCTGCCCGGACTTGCCCCGGCGGCCTGCTCCGCCATAGACGGCATGGACATCGCGGGCCTCGCCGGCACTATTGCCGGAGACGACACGGCGTTTATCGCCATGCGGGACAACGAGTCTGCCGGAAGACTTTACCACGAGATCGAAATGCTGTTTTGACCGTACAGCGGGGGCAGAAATATGCTTAATGAGCTTCACATTGAGAATATAGCTGTAATAGAGCGGGCGGATATAAGCTTTGGCCCGGGGCTCAACGTGCTCACCGGCGAGACCGGCGCGGGCAAGTCCATCGTTATAGACGCCATCGGCGCCGTCCTGGGCGAGCGGGTCAGCAGGGAGCTTGTGCGCCGCGGGGCGGAAAAAGGCCTTGTGACCGCCGCCTTCGACGTGCCCGGCACAGAGGCCTGGCTCCGTGACAACGACATCGAGCCGGAGGACGAGCTTATTATACAGCGCCGCATAAGCAGCGACGGTAAAAGCGGCTGCCGTGTCTGCGGCACGCCCGTGACCGCTGCCCAGCTCAAGGAGTTAGGGGCCCTTTTGGTGGACGTACACGGCCAGAACGACGGGCGGCGGCTGATGGACGAGCGCCTGCACATGGATTTTCTTGACCGCTTCGGCTGCCTTGAGGGGAGCCTGGAGCGTTATAGGGCGGAATATAAAAAATACCAGGCCCTGAAGAAAGAGATATCCCGCCTTGGCATGGACGAGATAGAAAAAGAACGGCTGAGCGACAGCCTTAAATTCCAGATAGAAGAGCTGGAGCGGGCGGCAGTGAAGCCGGGTGAGAAGGAGAGCCTTGCCTCCCGGCGGGATCTGCTGCGAAACTCTGAAAAGCTCAGCGAAGCTATAGATCAGGCCTTCGACGCGCTGAGCGGCAGAGAGGACAGCGCCCTTACACTCTCTCAGAACGCGGCCTACTATGTCCAGCGGGCCGCTTCTCTTGCCCAGGAGCTGGAGAGCGCGGCCAAGGGTATCGATGAGGCTGTCTTCGCGCTGTCCGACGCGGCGGAGCTCCTGCGTGATTTCCGGGACAGCCTTGACTTCTCCCCGGAGGAGTACGACGCCCTCGAAAGCCGCCTGTCCCTGATAAATAAGCTCGAACGGAAATATGGCCGCGAGTCCGAGGAGCTTGCCTCCTATCTGGATGACTGCCGCGGAAAGCTTGACGAGATAGAATATGCCGACGACAGGATAGAAAAGCTTAAAAAAGAGCTCATCAGCCAGGAAAAGAGCTGCCGTTCCCTGGCGGCGGAGCTGAGCGGGAAGAGAAAGCTTGCGGCGAAGGACCTGGAAAAGCGCATTGTTGCGGAGCTCAAGGAGCTCAATATGCCTTCGGTCCGTTTCGCAGTGGAGTTTCTGCCGGTGGAGGGCGCGCCCGGCTTTGGCCCTAAGGGCAGTGATGAGCTGCGTTTTGTAATGTCCGCAAACGCCGGGGAAGAGCCGGGCCGGATAAGCAAGATCGCCTCCGGCGGCGAGCTGAGCCGGATAATGCTGGCCATGAAGAATGTCTTCGCGGAAAACGATCCTGTAGCCACCATGATATTTGACGAGATAGACACCGGCGTATCAGGCATTGCCGCCCAGCGGGTAGGGGAGAAGCTGTATTCAGTTTCCATGGGCAAGCAGGTCATGTGCGTGACGCACCTGCCCCAGATTGCCGCCCTTGCGGACAGCCATTACCTCATCTCCAAAGAGGAACGCGACAGCCGCACCTATACTCAGGTGCGCCCCCTTGACCGTGAGGGGAGAAAACGGGAGCTTGCCCGGCTCCACGGCGGAGAGAATATCACCGCCACCACACTTGCAAGCGCCGAGGAGCAGCTTGTCTCCTCAGAGAACTATAAAGAGAAAAGAAACTTGAAAAGAAGCGGGGGAATAATATGAAAATCGCAATGATAGGCAGCGGCGCAGCAGGCAGCGTGTTTGCCGCTTACCTGAAAAAGGGCGGGGCGGACATGTATCTTGTGGACAGGTACAAGGCCCATATGGACAAAATAGCGGAAGATGGGCTCTGCTTCTGCCAGAACGGCGAGAGCTGCGTTCTCAAGGGCTTTTCCTGCGTGGACGACGCGGCGAAGCTTGACACTATGGACATGGTGATAATCATGGTAAAGGCCACCCAGACAGAGAGCATCATGCCCTCTGTGCTCTCCTGTCTTGGCGAGCACACGGTGGTGGTATCCCTGCAAAACGGCCTTGACAACGACTATGTGCTGAAGAAATATCTGCCCGCCTCCCGCATACTCTGCGGCTTCGGCCAGATAGGCACCGAGCTTCCGGAGCCCGGCCGCTGCGTGGCAAAGCCCGAGTCTGGCGTTGTGATGCGCTTTGGCCCCGCGGAGGAGAGCGCCGAGAGCAGAGCCGCCGGCAAGCGGCTGGAGGAATGCTTTATAAAAGGCGGCTGCCAGGCCAGCTATGAGGAGAATATATGGCCCTTCATCTGGAAGAAGACCATTGCCAACAGCGGCTATAACACGGTCTCGGCTCTCCTGGGCCTGAAGGTGGGAGCCATTCTGGAAAATGAACAGGGCAGAGAGCTGGTGCTCAGCATCTGGCGGGAGGCATGTCAGGTGGCCAAGGCTGCCGGAGCCGGAGACCTGTGGCAGGAGATGGAGGAGGAGCTCCCACGCCTCGCGAAGGGCTTTGCCGACTATTATCCCTCCATGGCCCAGGACGTGCTCATAAAACGGCAGCAGACGGAGATACTCCATCTGAACGGCGCCATTGTTAGATATGGCCGCGAGCTTGGGATCGACACCCCGGTGAACACCATGCTGACCCAGGCCATAAGCTGTATCCAGGCCAACTACAACCTACTGAGAGCCTGAGCGCCCGGCTTGACACAGCCGGAAAGATACTGTATAATCAGCCCAACGCGATGAAAAACAGAAGTAGCGTGTTTTGCCGGCAAAGAGAGGCCCCGGGTGGTGTAAGGGGCGGCGGCGCGCACGGGAAATACAGTTTGGAGCGGCCGGCCGAAATCCGCGGAGAGTAGGCTGTGACGGGTGCGCCCGGTACAGCGCATGAGTGCCCATGCACTCGCCGAGGTCCCTGCCGCGAGGCCGGGACGCACAGAGGTGGTACCGCATTATTTGCCCTCTGTCCGAAAGGACAGGGGGCTTTTGTATAGGAGTGTTAAAATGGATATCAAAGAAAAAGCGGCGGCCCTTCATGACCAGGGCTTCAATTGCGGGCAAAGCGTGTTCTGCGCCTGCGGGGAGTTTGCAGGGCTCGACAAGAAGGCGGCCCTGGCTCTCTCCGGCGGCATAGGCGGGGGCTTCCGCTGCGGAGAGATCTGCGGCGCGGCGGCAGGCGCTGTGCTGGCCCTGGGCCTGGCTTATCCTTTCAACACGGCAGGAGACGCCGGGGCAAAGGACAAGATAGCCGAGGTCACAAAGAAATATACGGCGGCCTTTAAAGAGAAGTTCGGCTGTATCCGCTGTGAGGAACTGAAGGCCAGCGGCGCGCCCTGCGCCGATCTTATCGCCTACGCCGCCCAGCTTGCCGATGAAATGATAAAAGAAAGCAGAGGAGAATGAACATGGGTATATACGAGGAACTGGTCGCGAGAGGACTTATCGCACAGGTAACGAACGAGGATGAGATAAGGGAAATGATAAACAACGGCAAAGCCACCTTCTATATCGGCTTTGACTGTACTGCCGACAGCCTTACCGCCGGCCATTTCATGGCCCTCACCCTCATGAAGCGCCTCCAGATGGCGGGGAACAAGCCCGTTGCCCTTATCGGCGGCGGCACCACCATGATAGGCGACCCCTCCGGAAGGACGGACATGCGCAAAATGCTCACCAAGGAGGATATAGACCACAACGCCGAATGCTTCAAGCGCCAGATGGAGCGCTTCATAGAATTCGGCGAGGGCAAGGCCGTAATGGTGAACAACGCCGACTGGCTCCTGGACCTCAACTATGTTGAGCTGCTGCGCGAGGTGGGCTACTGCTTTTCTGTGAACAACATGCTTCGGGCCGAATGCTATAAGCAGCGCATGGAAAAAGGGCTGAGCTTCTTCGAGTTCAACTACATGATAATGCAGAGCTATGACTTCTATTACCTCTTCCAGCACTATGACTGCAACATGCAGTTTGGCGGAGACGACCAGTGGAGCAACATGCTGGGCGGCACAGAGCTTATAAGGAAAAAGCTTGGCAAGGACGCCCATGCCATGACCATCACCCTGCTCACAGACTCTCAGGGCAACAAAATGGGCAAGACCGCCGGCAACGCCGTCTGGCTCGACCCCAACAAGACCAGCCCCTACGAGTTTTATCAGTACTGGCGGAACGTGGCAGACGCGGACGTGCTAAAGTGTATCCGCATGCTCACCTTCCTGCCCCTGGAGCAGATAGAGGAGATGGCCGCCTGGGAGGGCAGCCAGCTTAACCGCGCCAAGGAGATCCTGGCTTTCGAGCTCACAAAGCTTGTCCACGGCGAGGAGGAAGCGCAGAAGGCGGAGAGTTCCGCCCGGGCCCTCTTCTCCGGCGCCGGTGCCGGCGGCGATATGCCCACTACAGAGCTCACAGAGGCAGAGCTTGAAAACGGCGCCGCCGATATAATGAGCCTCCTGGTCAGAAGCGGTCTCTGCCCCTCCAAGTCAGACGCGCGCCGCAATATACAGCAGGGGGGCGTAAGCGTGGACGACGAGAAAGTAACGGATATCAGCCGCAGCTTCAGCGCCGAGCAGCTCAGAAAGGGCATAGTGATAAAGCGAGGCAAAAAGAATTTTAATAAAATTATCCTGAAATAACCTAACAGGGGCTGGCCCACAATAGCCAGCCCCTGTTACATTCGGCATTCAGCGCCTCTCTATCAGCTCTATGGCGGAGCTCAGCATGATCGCTGCCTCTCCACGGGTAAGGTTCTCCGTCTCAGAAAGGGCGTTTTCCCCGATTATCCCGCAGGCGCGAAGGTTCGCGCAGCTTTGGGCAAGCTCAGGGGGCATGCTGTCATCCAATTCCATATACGAGACCTGGGTGGTGTTTATGGCCTTGTCAAGTATAAGGGCGGCTTCCTTCCTGTCGATCGCCTCGTTTGGGTTCAGGACGCTTCCAGCCTCAGTGCTGTAGCCGATGTCTATGCCGCATACGGCGGCTGTGGCCACATAGCCCTTCATCCAGTCCGGGATAGCGTTGTCGTCCGCATATCCGGTTGACATAACGCCGGAAAACACAGGCTCACCCGACAGCAGCACGCACATGCTCAAAAATTCGCCCCGGCTGACGAATTTGTCCGGGTTGAAGCAGTAGCTTCCGCCGATCTGCTCCCCGGTGAATATGCCATGCTCACTTAGTACGGTGGCTGCGTACTCCTGAGGAGAGCCGTCCATGTCTGTGTAGGACACGTCCTTCTTCTGCTTCTCGATGCGGATTATCACCGTAGCTTCCTGAGAACGGTTCCCCTGGGCGTCCACAGCCTTATAGCCGAAATAGTCCCGGCCTCTCTTGTTCTCCCCAGGGCTGTAGACGAAGCTACCGTCATCCTTGAGCTCTACCGTTCCCTTAACGGGCTGGGTGCTTATCTCAAAGCTCAGGGCCTCGCCTTCCGCGTCGTAGGCGGAGAGGCAGCCGCTTATAGAGACGTTTCTGTAGGTTTTGAGCTCCATATTCTCGGCCACAGGGGCCGCTCCCTCGGCGCAGGCGGAGCTGACGAGCCCGGAGAGCAAAAGCGCTGCCATACACAGGGACAGCAGGGGCATTGATACGCGTTTCATAACGACACCTCCAAATTCAACTTGCTGGTATTTTGCTCCTGCTGCGGTGAAATATTCAAAAACAGGTAGACTTCATCAGGGTAAATATGGTAGAATAGCCAGGACCCGGCTGTTCTGCCATTTTTTGTTCAGTTTTCCTATTGGCCAAGGCGCAGGAGAGGGGGAGTGTATCCGCCCGTGCTCAGCGTCAGCCGTGTCAGCGATAACAGCATAGAGAGGTAATGCACATGCAGACAATGACGGCCGCCGCGCTGTGGCTGAACACTTTTTTTGCCGGCTTTGACGAGAGCCTTACGCTTTTGATCCATAAGCTATATGAGCTGGCTGGCGACATATTCACGCCCTTTATGGAGGCGGTGTCTTTCCTGGGAAAAGATGGCCTCTGCCTTATCTTCCTGTCCCTGTTCCTTATCCTTTTCAAAAAGACCCGGCGCTTCGGCACGGCC
>DBGBEC010000162.1:0-2620 GCA_048477415.1 Candidatus Limivicinus sp.
CAAGTGCGCAGCCGGCACCGGGCGCTTCTTCGAGGCGATGGCCCGCTCCTTCGAGCTTACGCTGCCGGAGTTTTCCAAGCTGAGCCTGAGCGCGAAGAACGTTATCCCGATAACGGCGCAGTGCACAGTTTTCGCAGAGTCCGAGGTCATAACCCTGGTGGGCGAAGGAAAGGCGACGGACGAGATAGCGGCCGGAATAGAGATGGCGGTTGCGAAGCGCTGCTTTGTAATGGCGAAGAAGGCAGGGGCGACGGACAGCATAACCCTGACCGGCGGCTGCGCGAAGAACGACGGCCTGAAAGAGGCCATAGAGCACGTTCTGAAGCTGAAGGTGGTCAACCTGAAGACCGACCCCCAGCTCATGGGCGCTCTGGGCGCCGCCGAGTATGCCCGCCAGAAGGGCCTGGCCAAGAAATAAGCCCGGCCGACATTAAGTCCATTTTACGAAAGGAGCATATTCCTATATGTGCAAATTCATCAAGAAACTGTTAAAAATGCTTCTGGTGACGGTTGGCATTCTGTTCGTGGTGTATTTCTGGAACCTGGATCAGAAACTGCTGTCCTGGCTGTATATGCGAGTAAACGAGATATTTGACCGTAAAAAGGTCGATCTGATGTTCTGATATATGGAGCTGTACAATCCCCTTATAAAGGACAGCAAGGCCCTGTTTGAAGGCTCCTCCCCAAAGGTCTGGGACTATTCAGCGGGCGACTGCTGGAAGGACCTGGGCGCGAACGAGCTGGTCCTCCAGAAAGACGCCGCCTATGAGCTGGGCGCTCAGGGCAAAGGCTCCGCCAACTATGTTCTCTTCACCTCCAGCGCGGAGCTTGTGGATAAGGACCAGGTCCTGCTCTACGGCCCGGATCTTAGAGACATAAAGGGCGAGGTGGACTTTGCCAGGATAGTTCTTCTCCGCGTGGGCGTGCTGGACGACGATGATGAAAACGTGTACAGGACCCTGAAGGACATTGAGTTTGCCAAGTACCATGTGTATCCCGAGGGGTATATGGTGCGCATGTCTCCCGAGTCATACAGGGAGCAGGTCCGCGTCAGCAAAACGGCTCTGCGCCAGGGCATGAGCTTCAGATCCATTGGTGCCAGCTATATAAAGGAGTACAAGAAAAACCCCAATGTGCTCAGCGCTACCGTGATCTTTGCCACAGCTCCCGGCCTTGACTATGCCGCCATGCAGAAGCTGGCCAAAAAAGCCAACGACGTGACCGGTACCCTCACCCACATTCTGGAAGGTCTGCCCACAGACTGCTCCGTGTGCGCCCTGAAAGACATATGCGACGAGGTCGAAGGCATGAAGGAACTCCACTTCGGCGTAGGCGACAAAAGCGAAAATCATTAAAAAAAGCGCCCCGGCTCATCTGAGCCGGGGCGTTCAACGATACATAGGCTCCCTCTCTGAGGGAGCTGTCAGCGAAGCTGACTGAGGGAGTTGCGGCGGCGTCAGAAGAAACGGACTGCATTCCACTTGGGGCGTTGCCCCAAGCTGCATATCCGTCCGTTCCTTCTTCCTTTCCGGCTCAAACCCACTCCGTTGGGCTTTGAGCCGGTGATACGGGGACGATTGCCCGCCTGGGATAAGACGCTTCCACCCCCTCGCCGCTCTATATCACTCTTCCGAAAGCCATAACCGCGTCAAAACTCCCTCCGTCGCGTCTTGCGCCGCGCCACCTCCCTCGAGGAGGGAGGCAAGGGGCTGCGGATCATAAGAAAGAAATATCAGATCTTCACCCATTCTCGATCTCTATCTGGCACATTTTCATGGCCTCAAGAGCGGTCAGGTGGCTCTGGGGGCTCACGCCGGCGCAGCAGGAGGCGTCCACGTTTATCTTTACCTCCGGCAGGAAGGATTTGAGCAAAATAGCGTTTGAGATAACGCATATGTCAGTGCAGAGACCGATAAGGGTTATGCTTTCCAGGGGCTCCTGGCTGTTCATTTCGCGCAGAAAGAGGGCCAGCTCCGCCGAGCCGAAGCCCGGCTTCTCGAATATCCGCTCGCAGGAAAGGCCTTTCAGCTCCGGTATGAGCTCCCAGCCGGGGCTGCCCTTGAGGCAGTGGGCCACGGGGAGCCTGCGGCCCTCCTGGGTCTGCATATAATCCGGGCCATGGCTGTCCATGGTGTAATATACCGGGCCCTGAAAGCCCTTTATCTTCTCCGCCGCCTTCGGCGCTATGAGCCGGGCCTCCCCGGTGCCCAGGGCCCCGTCAACAAAGTCCTTCTGCATGTCCACAACGATAAGAATATCCCGCATTTTAACGCGCCTCCTTCGCTTAACGCTGCTTCTCCCGGATGATCTCTATCCAATACCCGTCCGGGTCCTGAATAAAATAAACGTTCATCGCCGGGTTTTCATGGCATATGCAGCCCATCTCGGCGTGTTTTGCATGGGCTGCCTCAATATCCTCCACGGTGAAGGCCAGGTGGAATTCGCCTTCGCCCAGGTCATAGGCTTCAGTCCTGCCCCTCAGCAGCGTCAGCTCCAGACAGAAATCGCTCGCCCCGTCCCCCAGGAAGACCAGGCGGAAGCTTCCGTCTGCCGCTTCCTTTTCCCGGACTGGCTTGAGCCCCAGGGCCTGCTCATAAAAAGCAAGGCTCCTGTCCATGTC
>DBGBEC010000163.1:0-42166 GCA_048477415.1 Candidatus Limivicinus sp.
ATGGAGAACGAGGACGGCGGTATTTTTGAGGTCGCTGATCCTCGCGGCGAGTTTGAACAGAAGGTTATCTCCGAAATGCAGATTGCCGCCTTTGCCGAGCAGAGCATTACCGAGAAAGATCGGGAGATATTGAAGCTGCGCATGGAGGGCTACACCGAACAGGAGATCGCAGATAAGGTTGGCTACAAGACCGCCAGCGCAGTCCATAAGCGAATCGCCAAGATCGCAAACGCCTATGAGGATTATGTGACAGCAGAGTATCAGAAATATTTGGACAAGTAAACAGACGCAGAAACGGCAGCAGTTACCGAAATGGTAGCTGCTGCTTTTTCATGCGGGAAAGGAGATTCTATGAGCAGAGAACCGTTTGAAGCCATGCCCGATGTGATGGACGCAAAACAGCTTGCCGAAGCGTTGCAGATTTCCAAAACGGGCGCATACAACCTTTTGAGCAGCCCAGATTTCCCGACCTTGCGGATTGGCGGGCGCAAATTGGTGCTGAAAAATGAGCTTGTGGAGTGGCTGAAAAGCCGCACAAACAAAACAACGTAAAGATGCAGTCAAGAGCTGGAAAAGTGGCAAATCAGCCGATAAGACAATGCGAAACGTACTGCGCATCGTTTGGGGCGTTTCCATTGAAAAATCGCAGCACTTTTCCAATTCAAGAGCCGAGAAAAAATCGTGAAAATCAGGAGGTTTTATGAGAACAGGGCTTACCAAGAAGCAAAAGACAACGGTGATCTATTTTGACGAGCATAGCCGCATGATCGAGGTGCAGACCCACAACACCGATCTCAAAAAGCGGCTGACGGCATTTGCGGCAAAGCACCCGCAATGCTGCCGCCAGACCGACGATGATGAGCAATGCGGGCTGACCTTTGAAATTGAGAAAGGGCGGTTGAGCTTTCGGCTGACCGCCCCATATAGCGAGGAACGCCGCAGGGCGGCAAGCGAACAGGCAAGACAAAACAGGATCAAATAAGTCACCAAGGATTAACAATTACGCACTTGAGTATAGGAGGGTCTTGTGTTATACTAAATTCAGCGTTTGCAGAATTTTATCAAGCAAAATGTGAATACAAAGTTTCAATTTAATATTTCAACAGAGGTGTAGTCTGTGACCGTTAGTTACAAAAAACTATGGAAACTATTGATTGACCGTGATATGAGGAAAAAAGACTTATGTGTTGCGGCGGGAATCAGCCATGCATCAATGGCAAAACTCGGAAAGAATGAAAACGTCACTACAGATGTGTTAGTAAAGATTTGCACAGCACTGCAATGTGATATTGGCGACATTATGGAGATTACAGATAGCTTTAATAACTGAAGGGTGGAGGCGAACGAGCAGTGGATACAAAGAAGCTGGATAAGTGGGCTGATTTGCTGCTGGATACAGGAAAACGCAATAATCTAATCAATTTCAAGGATACGCGAGCTTCAACCGTGGAGGTACTGCTCCCGTCTGCTGATGTGTTATTTGAGAAAGTGGACGGGACAGTTTCTTTTGAGGTCTTCGATCCCAAAATTGTCGAAGAAGATGATGACTCGGAAGAATCCTATGCGCCGGAGCAGTTGCAAATCGGGACACCGGAAGAGTCTTCTGAACCGGAGCAGTTGCAGATTGAGGTGTCAGAAAAGTCCGATGCTTCTGGCGGCAAAGCTGCATTTTGGGCTCAATATTCCGGTAAAATCAAGCGGCAGAATCAAATCCTACTTTATAATGCCGCAACGAATCCACTTACTGCCGTAAAAAACATTGATAAGAAGGCGCGGGAGTTCATTGAAGAAACCGGTGTCAATGTTGCGTACATGGCGTTTGGCTTTATCCATTGGAAAGAAAATGCCGCCTCGAACTATGTTTTTCATGCGCCCATTTTACTTGTGCCGATTCAGCTGGAACAAGCGTCAGCGGTAGAGCCCTATTTTATCAAGTCGGCAGAAGACGACATCATTGTTAATCCGACCTTTTCCTATAAAATGGACGCAGAACATGGGGTGAAGCTCCCTGAGTATAACGATGAGGGGCTGACTGCCTACCTTGAGAAAGTAAAGCGTCTTGTGGCGAAACTCCAATGGACAGTCACAGATGAATGCAAGATCGGTATTTTCTCATTTCTCAAAATCAATATGTACCGGGATCTGAAGGACAATGCAAAGGCAATCCTTGCAAATCAGAATGTCCGTCAACTCTTGGGTGAGCCAGCCATCACAGAAAAAATGTACAGTGATGAGGAAACTGCCGCATCTGTTGCTGATCCTTTGATTGAACTACATAGCGTGGTCGATGCAGACTCCAGCCAGATTGAAGCGATTGAGATGGCAAAGTCGGGAAAGAGCTTCGTTTTGCAGGGACCTCCGGGAACCGGAAAAAGCCAGACGATTACAAACATCATCGCAGAATGCCTCAGCGATGGTAAAAAAGTGCTGTTCGTTTCTGAAAAGCTGGCAGCCCTGAATGTGGTTTATGACAAGTTGAAACAAGCGGGACTTGCTGAGTTTTGCTTACAGCTCCACAGTCATAAGGCAAATAAAAAGGATGTCATCGCGGACATTTGTCATACCCTGCGTACAGGCAAAAGTGCGGTTTCTTCAAAAGCGGACGCTGAAATTGCTATGAAGGAAAAGGCACAGCATCAGCTGGATGCCTATGCAGTTGAGCTTCACAAGCTGCGCCCGGTCATTGAAAAAAGTTTGTATCAGCTGTATGAGTCTTACGCCGCATTTCGCTCCACGCCGGATGTTGAGTATCCTATCCCTCAGCTATCTTCCAAAGGCGAAGCGTACTTGACAGAAACAGTTGCTCTTTTGGAGCAGTATGCAGACTATATCCCATCCATCGGATATGATTATAGAAAGAATCCGTGGTACGGATATATCAATCAGGACACATCTTACCAGTCAAAAAACGAGGTAAAGAGTGATCTTTCTACCGTTTCACAATTCTTGCAGACATTGATCCCCTTACAGCAGGAAATCTCTGAGAAGTATGAAATACAGTGTATCAGCGTAGAGGACGCACAGCTTTGGAACAGT
The DNA here is from genome assembly GCA_048477415.1 of Candidatus Limivicinus sp. GTDB lineage: Bacteria > Bacillota > Clostridia > Oscillospirales > Oscillospiraceae > Limivicinus. The sequence continues at coordinate 3,037 of DBGBEC010000163.1, forward strand.
TTCTTCGGTTTTGCAGCGGCATCCAAACTGATTACGCCGTCACTCTTGAATCGGGAGCGTTTTGATTCTGTAAACTCTGCGCTGCACAAATTACAAGCGCAGAGCGCAGATATTATGGCTGCCCGCTCCGTGTTGGGTGCAGTGTTTGACGATGATATTTATAAGCTGGATGGAGCTGTGTATCACAAGAAGCTGACAAAACAGTTTGGTGGAATCTTTTCCCGGCTTTTCAACGCCGAGTACAAGCAGCTTATCACCGACCTGCGTTTGTGTAAGAAGGATGGGAAGAAACCTGCTTATAATGAAGCTGTCTCCATGACAGAACGACTTGCCTATTGTCAGCAAAAGACCTCGGAATTTGTTGAAGCTGAAGCACCCATCAAAGCATTTCTTGGGGAAGCCTATCATGGTGTCGAAACAGAATGGGATTATGTAGTGGAACAAATGTCGGCGTTGGAGGCTATGTTCTCCAGCAACATTGCGTTCGGCACTTTGGAACACTATGACGATTTCACCTCTGAACGAGATATATTTGCCGATTACCACCAGAAACTTGACGAGACTTTCGCAGTTTGCAGTGCTGATACATTCAAGCGAGTTGATGGGTGCTTTGATCGAGCGATTCTGAACACTCACTCTGCACCGTCTGTTCTGGTATTGGCGAGATCTACGGATTGCCTGAATGAAATGGACAAGTTGGATAACTGGTACCATTTCAGGAGCCTTCTCTCCAAGTTGGATGATAAGCAGGTCGTGCCTTATATAAATGCTGCTACTGGTCAGAATATAGAGCCAAAGCATATTGTCGGCGCGTTCCAGAAGCAATTCTACTATCAATGGATCGATTCGATTTTATCGGGGAATCCAACTTTATCTGCATTCAATCGGATTTCTCAGGATAAAGCAATCCGCACTTTTGCCGAGAAAGATACTGAGCAATTTGAAATCAATAAGGCAAAAATCCGCGCTGAGCTTTCCTCTATGCGCCCGTCGCTTGATATGATTGCGTCCGGGAGCGCATTGGCAATTTTGCTTCGTGAAGGCGAAAAAAAGCGCAAGCAAAAGAGTATTCGTTCTCTGCTTGCCGAAACAGGTGAGCTTGTTCAGCGAGTCAAGCCGTGCTTTTTGATGTCTCCGCTGAGCGTCAGTACTTTCCTTGCGTCGGATTCCGTTCACTTCGATGTGGTTGTATTTGATGAGGCGTCACAGATTTTCCCGCAGGATGCAATCGGCGCAATCTATCGTGCAGACCAGTTGATTGTTGTGGGTGACTCCAAGCAGATGCCGCCCAGCAATTTCTTCAATGCTACCATTGAAGCGGAGAACAACGATGAAGAAACCGGAGATGTAACGGACTTTGAATCTATCTTGGATCTGTGTTCGACATCCATGCAGCAGCTCCGTCTGCGCTGGCATTACCGCAGTCGATATGAGCAACTGATTACTTTCTCCAACAAGAATTTTTATGACAGCGATCTTGTAACGTTCCCGTCTTCTAAGGTCGATGCTCCGGGAATCGGTGTAGACTATTATCACGTGGATGGTGTATTTGACCGCAAAGTCCATACCAACCGGAAGGAAGCAGAGTTTATTGTTGATCTGATCTATCAGAATATTGAGAAATATCCGAACCGCAGTCTTGGCGTGGTTGCGTTCAGCGTAGCGCAGCAGGACTTGATTGATAAACTGCTTTCCAAGCGGCGGCAAAGCACACCTGAAAAGGAATACTTCTTCAAGAATGATGTGAAAGAGCCTTTCTTCATCAAAAATCTCGAAACCGTGCAGGGTGATGAAAGAGATACAATTATTTTCAGTATTGCCTATGGCATTGATGCGCAAGGACGCCTACTGCATAATTTCGGCCCGCTGAACCGTGTCGGCGGTGAACGAAGGCTGAATGTTGCCGTTACCCGTGCAAAATGCAATGTTCAGCTGGTTTCTTCCATGCACTATACGGACATTGACTTGAAGCATACATCCGCAGAAGGTGCAAAGCTGCTTCGTGAATACCTCGATTATGCCGAGAACGGCAGCGTTGCGCTGGAACGGGCAATTTCCGTCAGTCCGTTTGAACAATTCGATTCCGATTTTGAACTTGAGGTGTGCGATTATCTGAGATCCAAAGGCTTTGCGGTAGATACGCAAGTCGGCTGCTCTGGATTCCGTATTGACCTCGGTTTGAAGTTGCCGGACAGCTCTGACTATGTACTTGCGATTGAATGCGATGGCGCAACATATCACTCATCCAAAAATGCGCGTGACCGTGACCGTCTGCGGCAAGAAATTTTGGAGCGCATGGGTTGGAAATTCTATCGTATCTGGTCTACGGACTGGTTCAGAAACAAATCGGTTGAGCAACTTCGACTTTTGGAGGCAGCTGCGGATGCGGTCAAAAATCCAACAAAATCAGAAGTAAAGTCGGTAGATAGTCAGCCGACAGAAACATTTGAAGAGGTTGCAGTTGAAAAGCATTTTGAATTTCCTTCGTATAAGGCGGCGGATTTTTTTGAGGTTTGCCGACGACATCATTACAGAGATTTCAAGGCAATCGTTAAGGAAATTTTGGAAGTGGAGGCACCTCTATCGGAAGATTTATTCCTGAAGCGTATCGTGTGGTATTTTGAACGTGAAAAGGTCACAAATGTCGTGCAGAGAGCCTACGAACAGCAGATGTACGGCTACCAGCGTTACGGCATTATCCGAAGAAATGGATTCTTGTATCTGGATAACGGAAAAGAGGTTCAGTTCAGAGGTTCGGGCGATATTGAGCGCAACATCAAACAAATTGCGCCAGAAGAATTAGCCGCTGGAATGTTTGAGATCCTGAAACAAAATGTAACCGCCGATAAAAGCGGGTTGTACCGTTCTTTGGCTGCACAGTGTGGTGTGGCGCGTGTTGGCAAAGCCATCAATGAGGCGATGGATACTGCACTGAATGTGCTAAGTGATCGCATTATTGTTGATGGTGAGCAGATTTCCATCAAATAATCCCTTTGGAACAAAGGGCGCACTTCTATACTCTCCTGACGGGAGTATGTGCGTCCTGCGGAGCAGACAGCCCGGACACGTTTGAATGTCCGGGCTGTTTTGCGTCGCGTTGCTCCGTACAAGGGAGTGCCTCCCTTGCGACGCTTATGCGTCTATCCCAGCGCACCTTGCAGCAGAAACAGTCTGCTGACGCAGACAATTTCTGCCGCAAAGTCTGAAAAATCTATCCTGTAAGTCAGACCGTCTACTGGAAACGTAGGCGGTCTTTTTCTATCCATTTATCAGTCAGGAGGTTGAAATCATGCATGAAAAAGAAATTGAAAAGCTGCAAGCCAAAAAGGAAAAGGTCGAGCGTCAACTCGTGCAGGAGCAGCACAAAATCCAGCGCCTTGAGAATCGCGCCGCTTACTACGAAAAGGGAGATCGGCGCAAGCGGGCGCACCGGCTTATCACCCGTGGCGCTGCCATTGAGAGCGTCGCTCCGCAGACGAAAGAGTTGGGCGAAACCGAGTTTTACACTTTTGCCGAACAGGTCTTTGCGCTGCCGGACACGCAAAGATTGCTCACGGAAGCTGTCAGCCGCCATGCAGGAGGTGATTAAATATCGCACTCTTCCATTTTCATGTGACGCAGATCAAGCGCAGCGCGGGGCAGTCCGCCGTGGCGTCTGCCGCCTACCGTGCCGGGGAAAAGCTGCACAGCGAATACTACGGCGAGGACAGCGACTACACCCGCAAGGGCGGCGTAATCTGCTCCGAAATCCTGTTGCCCTCTCATGCGCCACCAGAGTATGCAGACCGCGAAACCCTCTGGAACGCGGTCGAGAAAGCCGAGTGTGGGAAGAAAGCCCAGCTTGCATACAGCTTTGACATTGCCTTGCAGAACGAGTTTTCCATGCAGGAGAACATCGACCTTGCAAGGCAATTTTTATTGAACAATTTTGTGAGCCGTGGCATGATAGTGGACTTCGCCGTTCACTCGCCCGATAAGGAGGACGGCGGCATTTCCAACCCGCATTTTCACGTCATGTGTCCGATTCGTCCTATGGAACCGGATGGCAGTTGGGGAAACAAACAGCGTCGGGAATATGTGCTGGACGAGCATGGGGAGCGCGTTCTGGATGAGGCGGGTAATTATGTATTCAACGCCGTTTCCACGACAGATTGGGGTAAGCCCGAAACGCTGGAAACGTGGCGGCAGGCATGGGCTGAGACGTGCAATGCCAAGTTTGCCGAAAAGGGCTTAGACTGCCGCATCGACCATCGCAGCTTTGCCCGTCAGGGCGTAGAACAGATTCCCACCCAGCACGAGGGTCCCACCGTCCGGGCGATGGAGGCAAAGGGCATCCGCACCGACAGGGGCGATCTCAACCGCTTCATTCGGAAAACCAACGCTCTATTGAGAGAAGCCAAGGAAAAAATCGCCGCACTGATCGGCTGGCTGAAGGACGTGAAAGCCGAGCTTGCCAAGCCCCAGCCGCCCACGCTGAACGATCTACTGGCGCTGCATTGCGCCAATCGCAACAAGGGCGCATACAGCAACAAGGCGAAGAACGCTAATTTGCAGCGCTACGCCGAGACGTTCAGCTTTTTACAATCCAAGAAGCTTTACACCGTAGATGATCTGGAAAATACGCTTCACGCCATGCAGGACAAGATTGACACGCTGAAAAAATCTGCATCAGCAAAGCAGGCTCGTATCAAAGAAGTAGACGAGTTGCTGCGTATGGTGGACTACTACAAGTCCGGCAAGCCTGCTGCGGATAAGCTGAAATCCATCCGCTTTGAGAAATCTCGGCAGAAGTACAAAGCCGAACACGATGACGAGCTGCGGACGTTTTATATGGCGGAACGCAAGCTGAAACCGTATTTCAAGGATGGCAAGCTGCCCATCACCGCATGGCGCAAAGAGCGGGAGCAGTTGGAGCAAGAATACAAGGACACCCAAACGGAACTTTCACCGCTTTACGCCGATGCCAAAAAGCTCTGGGCGATTCATTACAGCATTTATGAGGTGCAGCATGAGCAGGAGCGCCAGAACGCTGCCACACGGCAGAAAAAGCAGGAAATCGAACACTAATTTGAATAGAAAATCCGGAGGTACTTATGAACGAGAACAAAGACTTTGAACATGAAATTGACCCTGATCTGTTGGCAGAAATCGAGGAATGGGAAAAGGCAGACCACGACGAGCCAGCAGAATATTATTTCGCCATTCCAGACCCGTATCTGAAACCGCAGCCCCTGTTGCCCGACCATATACGCCGCAACTGCTACTTTAACGAGGACGGGCATCTCTGCGTGAAAAATTTGTCCGCTTTCTGGATTCCCGAACTGACTGTCACCGAAGTCATTCACGGCACGGTTTATACCGTCACGGGCAGCTACGAGGGAACAGAGAGCTTTGTCCGCAAGCTGGAGCGCATTACCAGCAAAAAGTTTGCAGAAAAGATGGAGGATTCCGAATGACAAATACAGAGTCTCTTGGTACAATAGAAGCAACCAATCCTGTGCTGACAGTTGCTCCACCAAAGGAGGATTCAGAAATGAACGGAGCAACAAACAAAATCACAGCACTCTACTGCCGTCTTTCACAGGAAGATGAACGAGCCGGAGAGTCTTTGTCCATCGAAAATCAGAAGGATATGCTTTTGAGGTATGCACGGGAACACCATTTTCCGAATCCCACATTCTTTGTGGATGATGGCGTGAGCGGTGTTACCTATGACCGCCCCGGTTTTCAAGCGATGCTTGCGGAAATTGAAGCAGGACGGGTGGCTGTCTGTATCAGCAAAGACCTATCCAGACTTGGCAGAAATTCCGCGCTGACAGGGCTTTACACCAACTTCACCTTTCCGCAGTACGGTGTCCGCTATATTGCCATCAACGACAATTTCGACACCATTGATCCCAACAGCACAGACAACGATTTTGCGGGCATTAAGAACTGGTTCAACGAATTTTATGCGCGAGATACCAGCCGCAAAATCCGAGCGGTGCAGAAATCTAAGGGCGAGCGCGGCGTGCCGCTGACAGTCAATGTGCCGTATGGTTATCTGAAAGACCCGGAAAATCCAAACCGCTGGAAGATTGATTCAGTTGCCGCCGATGTGGTGAAGCACATTTTCTCCCTGTGCATGGAGGGCAGAGGTCCAAAGCAGATCGCAAACCAACTGAAAGCGGACAAGGTGTTGACGCCAACTGCCTACAAGACATTGCAGGGGATCAAAAGCCCCAACAAGAAACCGGAAGATCCGTATGATTGGCACAGCAGTACCGTTGTGGCAATTCTCGAACGGCGAGAATACACGGGCTGCACGGTTAATTTCAAGACCTTTACCAACTCCATCTGGGACAAGAAGCAGCGGGAAACGCCTGTTGAGAAACGAGCGATCTTCCCCAACACACATGAGCGCATTATTGACGATGATGTGTTTGAAAAGGTGCAGGAGATCCGCCAGCAGCGTCACCGAATGACCCGCACGGGAAGAAGCAGCATTTTCTCCGGGCTTGTCTACTGTGCGGACTGCGGCTCTAAAATGCTGTATGGTTCGTCCAACAACGGCGATCTCGATCAAGACTTCTTCGACTGCTCTCTACATCGCAAGGACAAAGAGAAGTGCAACGGACATTTCATCCGCGTCAAGGTATTGGAGCGGCTGGTTTTCAAGCATATTCAAGCAGTTATGGGGCATATCCTGCGGCACGAGGATTATTTCCGCACGATCATGGAGGAACAACTCCGCGTGGAGAGCCGTGAGCAAGTCCGCATCCGTAGAAAGCGTCTGGAAAGCAACGAACGGCGTATTGCCGAGCTGAAAAAGCTATTTATCAAGATTTACGAGGACAACGCCAGTGGGCGGCTGACGGATGAACGCTATGATATGCTGAGCCAGACCTATGAAGCGGAGCAGAAACAGTTGGAGGCAGAAGCGATCACCTTGCAGCAGGAGATTGAAGTACAGGAACGACAGAATGAGAACCTTGAAAAGTTCATTCAGAAAGCGCACAAGTATGTCGGTATTGAAGAACTGGACGGCTATGCGCTGCGTGAGCTGGTGTCCGCCATCTATGTGGATGCGCCGGACAAGTCCAGCGGCAAGCGGGTACAGCACATCCATATCAAGTACGACGGGCTGGGCTTTATTCCTCTGAATGAGCTGATGAAAAAGGAAACGGCGTGACTCTCGTCACGCCGCCCCTTGAAAACACGAGGTTTTCACCATTTTTTGATTTTACTGTTTTACGACCACCCGGTAATAGGCCGGCAGCTTATCTCCTTCGCGCTGGAAAACTGTGGGGCCGACCCAGCCATCGAGGTCCTGGCCGGAAACGGCCCCGCCCTGGCCCTTTACGCCTCATTGGGCTTTGAGACAGTGGAGACCCTCAGCGGCCATATGCCCGGGAACGAGAGCTTCCCCGTAAATGTCCATGTGCTTAAAAGGCCCCGGGGCCCGGAGCTTGTGAAGCTTAGGGAGCGCGGCGAGCTGGCGGACGCGGCGGCAGCCTGGTTCCAGGCCCGCTGGGGCGTCCCGGAGCAGGCCTATGCCGAGAGCATGGAGGCCTGCCTGAAGGGGGCGGAGAGCGTGCCCCAGTGGTATCTGGCTATTGAACAGGGGCGGATAGTAGGCGGCTGCGGCGTGATAGAAAACGACTTTCACCCCCGCCATGACCTGCGGCCAAACCTCTGCGCCCTGTATGTCGAGCCCTCCCACCGCCTCCGCGGCCTGGCCCGGGCCCTTATAGCCCTGGCCCTGGCCGACATGAAGTCCCTCGGTACAGACGCCATGTATCTTGTGACCGACCATGTGTCCCTGTACGAAGCCCTGGGCTGGACCTTCCTCTGCACCACCACCGACGACACCGGCACAGCCCTCCGCCTCTACGGGCGCAAGTGCTGAGCAGTGAAAAAGCATAGAAATAAGACCCGCCGCAAAATGTTTTCGCAGTCTCACAAAAAGGCGGCCTATTAAAAAGTTCTGGAGAATTGCTCAATGGGGCGATCCTCCAGAACTTTTTTGCGCTGCGATTTTTTAGAGGCTATTTTGTATCAGCCTTTTTGCCCGCCCTCATCGAGGGAGCCGGTGGAGGAACGGATCACATATCCTCCCCCTTGTACTTTCGCCGGGTGGCCAGGCCGCCGCGGATGTGGCGCTCGGCCTTGTTTATGTCAAGAAGCTGGCGCACCTGTCTGTAAAGCCCCGGGTTCAGCCGGGGCAGCCGCTCCGTGAGATCTTTATGTACTGTGGATTTGGAAATGCCGAAGCGGGCCGCCGCGGCGCGGACGGTGGCTTTTGTTTCAATGATATAGACCGCCAGATCGCAGGCCCGCTCTTCGATATTTGTACGCACATATACCACTCCCCATTCTCTCGTGCTTAATGTATATGTGCCCCATACGGCGGATATGTGCCGCAAAGATCAGGTCCAGGCGGCGCAGGCCAGAGGTGATATGCCGCGCTTAGGATTTGATCATATATCCATTTTCTCGCCCCTTGCGGGGCAACCGAAAAAGATGATAAATTATAGCATTCCACTTGAGCGGAATGCTATAATAGCTGCTCGACAGCTATTATATTTGATCATATATCCATTTTCTCGCCCCTTGCAGGGCAACCGAAAAAGATGATAAATTATATCATTCCGCTGACGCTCTATGCTATAATAGCTGTAGCTGTCATAAGGTGGGGGTGAGACGATGAGAATGGAGATCTTGGTTGGAGGCCGGAGCCTTCACTATGAACTGAGCCGGAAGAGGATGAAAAACCTGCGTCTAAAGATAAGGCCGGACGGGGAGATACATGTCTCTGCCCCGGAAAGGACGCCCTTGAGCTTTATCGAGAGCTTTATCCTCTCCCGGGAGGCTTTTATCTTTTCTGCCCTGGCCCGGCAGGAGGAGCTGCGCCGCAGGGCGCCCGTCCCGACGGAATACCGCAGCGGCGAGGGGGTGATGGTCCTGGGCCGGGTCCTTGAGCTGAGACTGGAACAGGGGGCGAAAAACCTTGTCCTGCTGTCGGAGGGACAGCTCCTGCTGACCGTGCGGGACAAGGAGGACAGAGAGCTCAAAAAGCGCGTGCTGGAGAGCTGGAAAAGAGAGCTCTTAGCCCGGAAGGCGGAGGACGCCTGCCGGAAGCTATATCCGGCCTTTGAAGAGCGGGGGATAGCCTTCCCCAGGATCCGGCTCAGGAAAATGCGCCGCCGCTGGGGGAGCTGCCGGGCTGCCGCCGGGGAGCTCTGCTTCAACACGGCCTTGGCCGGGACGCCGGAAGCCTGTATAGAGCTTGTGGCGGCCCATGAGCTCTGCCATCTTATCCGTCAGGACCATTCGCCTGAGTTTTACAGGCTGCTCAGCGCCTGCATGCCTGACTGGCAAAAACGGAAAAAGCTCCTGGACGAGCACAGCCCCCTCCTAAAATGAACCCCGCCGCGTCAAACGTTCCCGGATCACATCGCCGTGGGGCGGCCATGTCGGCGGCGCTTTGCCTGCGATTTGGCAATGATTTGTACCTGTGCGCATTGACAGGAGGGGAATGTGAACATATAATGAAGACTGTATAAATTTTTGAAGAAATTTGGAGGCAGCCGTGGATAAGATTCGCTCGTTTCTCCGGCGGAAGAACATAATTTTCTCCGCCAAACGGTATTTCGTGGACGCGATGGGGGCCATGGCCCAGGGGCTTTTCTGCACTCTGCTCGTGGGCACCATCCTCAACACCATAGGAACCCAGTTCAACCTGGGCTTTCTGAATGCGGTCATCGTCACCCTGGGCAGCGGCGAGGGGGCTGTCAGCTATACCATAGGGGGCCTTGCCTCGGCCATGGTGGGCCCGGGCATGGCGGTGGCTATAGGACATGCTTTGCAGTGCCCGCCCATGGTGCTGTTCTCTCTTATCCCGGTGGGCTTTGCCACCAACGCCATGGGCGGCGCGGGGGGCCCCCTGGCGGTGTTCTTTGTGGCTCTCGCCGCCTCTGAGATAGGCAAGGCCGTCAGCAAGGAGACCAAGGTAGACATCCTTGTTACCCCCATTGTCACTATCCTTGCGGGTGTGGGCCTTGCGGCCCTTATCGCCGCTCCGGTGGGCGCGGCGGCCTCCGCCTTCGGCAAGATGGTCATGTGGGCCACGGAGCTCCGGCCCTTCTTCATGGGCATCATCGTCTCGGTGGTGGTGGGCATAGTGCTCACCCTGCCCATATCCAGCGCCGCCATATGCGCGGCCCTGGGCCTTGTGGGCCTTGCCGGCGGCGCGGCCGTGGCGGGCTGCTGCGCCCAGATGGTGGGCTTTGCGGTGATGAGCTTTCGGGAAAACCGCTGGGGCGGCCTTGTGGCACAGGGCCTGGGCACCAGCATGCTCCAGATGGGCAACATCGTGAAAAATCCCCGGATATGGATACCCCCCACCCTGGCCGCCGCCGTTACCGGACCCATAGCCACCTGCATATTCCGCATGGAGATGAACGGCGCCGCCATATCCTCCGGCATGGGCACCTGCGGCCTTGTGGGCCAGATCGGGGTCTACTCCGGCTGGGCGGCGGAGGTCGCCGCCGGGACAAGGGCCGCCATCGGCGGCATGGACTGGCTGGGCCTTGTGATGATATCCTTCGTCCTCCCGGCCGTGTTCACCTGGCTCTTCGCCATCCCCCTGAGAAAATGGGGCTGGATAAAGGACGGAGACCTGAAACTGGATCTTTGATGATATAGGCAGAAGAAGCTTACGTTGAGCAAGCTCCTTCTGTTTTAATGAAGGAGAGATATGACACAGTCCCACAGCCTGATGACGTCGGGGCCGATCGGCAGGCAGATAACGGCCTTTGCCGTGCCCCTTTTTATCGGCAATCTGTTCCAGCAGCTATATAACACTGCCGACGCGCTGATAGTTGGGCGGCTTCTGGGGAACGAGGCCCTGGCGGCGGTGAGCGCCACGGGCAGCCTGGTGTTCCTGCTGGTCAGCCTGTTCGCCGGCATTGCCGCCGGAGCCGGCGTTGTGATATCCAGATACTTCGGCGCCCGGGAGCAGGATAAGCTCCAGACCGCCATACACACGAACATAGCCTTCAATCTAACTGCGAGCCTGGTGCTGACCCTGGTGGGGACCCTGTTCACCCCGGCCATCCTCCGCTGGATGGGCACGCCGGAGGACGTTATGGGCCTTTCGGTGGAGTATATACGCATCTATTTCGCCGGGAGCCTGGGTCTTGTGATGTACAACTCGCTGCGGGGCATAATGCAGGCCGTGGGGAACGGCCGGGACCCGCTGTATTATCTGATAATCTCCTCCCTGCTGAATGTGGCGCTGGATATCCTGTTTATCGCCGTCTTCAAAAGCGGCGTGGGAGGAGCGGCCCTGGCGACGGTCATCTCTCAGTTCGCCAGCGTTATCCTCTGCGCGGCGAAGCTTCTGAGCACAAGGGAGGAATACAGGGTATATGTAAAAAAGATAGGCTTTGACCTGCCTATGCTCCGGCAGATCGTGGCAAACGGCCTGCCCACCGGGTTTCAGAACTCGGTCATCGCCATCGCGAACGTTGTGGTCCAGTCCAACATAAACGCCTTCGGCACCATGGCCGTCTCCGGCTGCGGCGCCTATTCCAAGATAGAGGGCTTTGCCTTCCTGCCCATAACCAGCTTCACCATTGCCCTGACCACCTTTGTGGGCCAGAACCTTGGGGCGGGCGAGCACCAGCGGGCAAAGAAGGGAGCCCGCTTCGGCATAGGCTGGTCCCTGCTGCTTTCAGAGCTTATCGGCCTTGGGATATATATCTGGGCCCCGGCCCTTATCCGGGCCTTCACCGAGGAGCCGGAGGCCGTGGCCTTCGGGGTAGACAAGGCCAGGGTCTGCGCCCTGTTCTACTTTCTGCTGGCGGCCAGCCACAGCCTCTCCTCGGTGCTCCGGGGGGCGGGGAAGGCCATGGTGCCCATGGCCGCCATGCTCAGCTTCTGGTGTGTGGTCAGGGTCCTTTTCCTGAAGCTGACGGTGCCGGTGTATAACAGCATTGCCCTGGTAAACTGGGTGTACCCTCTGACCTGGTGCCTCAGCACGATTTTTTTGACGGTATATTACATAAAGGCCGACTGGGTCCACGCCTTTGACAGGGCCCCGGCGGCCTGAGAGAGGAGAGCGGTCAATGGCTATCGTAGTGGTGGGAAACGTATTTGTGGATATAAAGGGCTTCCCTGACAACGGATATATCCCCGCCGGCCGAAACTCCGGCCAGGTAAAGATAGTTCACGGCGGCGTTGGCCGGAACGTGGCGGAGGATATCGCCAATATTGAGCTTCGCCCCCGCTTTGTCAGCATGGTGGACGACAGCCCCGAGGGCCGGGAGGTGCTGAAAAAGCTCCGCAGGCACCGGGTGGATACGGACTATGTGCTCACCGTGCCGGACGGTATGGGCATGTGGCTGGCCATTCTGGACAGCAGCGGGGATATCGTGGGCTCTATCTCAAAGCGGCCCGCCATGGACGCCATGGTCCCCCTGCTGGACGAGAAAGGGGACGAGATATTCCGCGACGCGGACAGCATCGTCCTTGAGATAGACATGGACAAGGAAGTGGTGAAGCGGGTCTTCCGTCTGGCGGAGAAGCACGGGAAAAAGGTATACGCCGTGGTAGCCAACATGAGCATCGCCTCTCAGCGGCGGGACTTTCTTCAGTCGATAGACTGTTTTGTCTGCAACCTTCAGGAGGCGGGCATGCTCTTTGTCAGCAGCTTTGAGGAGCTGTCCCCGGAGGAGATGGCGGAGGAGCTGTCCCGCCGGGTCATAAGCGCGCGCATACCCTCCATGGTGGTGACTATGGGCGGCAGAGGCGCGGTGTATGCGGACATGGAGGGCGGCAAGGGCTTCTGCCCCGCCCGCCAGGTGGAGGTGCGGGACACCTCCGGCGCAGGCGACGCCTTCTGCGCCGGCGTGGCCGTGGGCCTTACCTATGGCAAGACCATGGCCCAGGCCGTGGAGCTGGGCACCCGTCTCGCCTCCTCTGTGATAACCGTGTCCGAAAGCGTATGCCCCCGCTTCCTCCCCCAGGAACTGGGCCTGGACGTGGAGCCCCAATAGGCTCCCTCCCCGAGGGAGCTGAGACTGTCAAAAAACTATAGGCAAGAGTGAAACAAGCAGCAAAGCGGGGGAGCTGCGGCGGAGAACTTGCGCCAATGTACAAATATGACCCGCGTTCCACTGCTGAAGCGGCGGCTCTTTTTGGCAATATCGCAAAAAATGGCCGCCGCAATTGTTCAAGGCTCCAAACTTGTTCCGGGAGAGGCTCAATGTTGTTGACTTTGGCTCAAGTGATTGGTAATATCAGTGTATAAGGTGCTGAAATCGTTACCGGGACCGTTACCGGGAACGATTTCTGGCGTAAAAAATAAGAGAAACGGGGGCTTTGACGTAAGATGACGATAAAGGACATTGCCAAAGCCTGCGGGGTCAGCGTCAGCACGGTGTCCCGGGTGCTGAACAACCGGCCCGATGTGAGCGAGTCTGTGCGCCGCCGGGTGCTGGACACCATGGAGAGCCGGGGCTATATCCCCAATAACAGCGCCAGAGACCTGGTCCGGAGCAGCTCCGACGCCATAGGCGTGGTGGTCCGGGGCCTGGGGAACATGTTTTTTGCCGACATGCTGAAGACGATCGCCCTGGAGCTGGACAAGCGGGGCTATAACATGGTCCTCCGCTTTATAGCCACGGACGAGGACGAGGTGAAGACAGGGGCCATACTGGAGCGGGAAAAGAAGCTGAGGGGCCTCATCTTCCTTGGCGGCCGCTACGACTATACCCCGGGGGAGCTGTCGCTTATCAGGGCACCATATGTCTGCTGCTCGTATACCAACTGCTTTGGCTCGCTGGGGGAGGATGAATATTCCTCCGTCTCCATCGACGACAGGCAAACGGCCTTCCGGGCGGTGGAGCGCCTGATCGAGCTGGGGCACCGGCGCATCGCCGTGGTGGCGCCGGGCCTTGAAGACCGCTCTGTGAGCGAGCTGCGCTATAACGGCTATCGGGCCGCTCTGTACAGCCACGACATCCCCTTTGATCCGGGGCTCATGGCGGAGACCGGGGGCAGCTTCTCCATGGAGGACAGCTACAGGGGAATGGAGCGGATAATCGACCGGGGCCGGGAATTTACGGCGGTGTTCGCCTTTTCAGACACTATGGCCATTGCCGCCATAAAGGCCCTGGAGGACCATGGCCGCCGTGTGCCGGAGGACTGCTCCGTCATCGCGATAGACGGCATAGAGGTCTCCGAGTATACAAGACCCACCCTGAGCACCATGGTCCAGCCTGTCGCCGAGATGGGGCGGAGGAGCGTGGAGCTGCTGCTGGACAGGCTGGAGAAGGGCCAGGGGACCCGTCATCTGCGGCTGGAGGCCCGGCTCCGGGAAGGGGCCTCGGTGCGTAAAATATGATTTTCCGGCGTGAAAGCGCCTGAAGATACCGCCTCTAACGAGGAAAAATTTTATCCGAAAAGGAGAAAGTACAAGATGAAAAAGATCATTGCTCTGCTTCTGTGCCTGGTGATGGTGTTCGCCCTCTGCGCCTGCGGCAGCCAGCCTGCCCCCGCCGCCACCGATGCCCCCGCGGACGCCCCGGCAGACGCGCCTGCGGACGCCGCCGCCGGCTCCGTCTACTGGCTCAACTTCAAGCCCGAGTCTGACGAGGCTTTGCAGACCATCGCCGGGATGTACACCGAGGAGACCGGTGTCCCCGTGAAGGTCGTCACCGCCGCCTCCGGCACCTACAACGAGACTCTTACCGCCGAGATGGACAAGAGCGAGGCCCCCACCATGTTCGTCGTGGGCAACAGCGCCGCCGTTGAGACCTGGGGCGACTACTGCCTGGACCTGACCGGCACCCCCGTGGCCGAGGAGCTGAACACCGACGCCTACATGCTCTATGACGCCGATGGCAAGCTCTGCTCCATTGGCTACTGCTACGAGTGCTACGGCATAATCGTGAACAAGGCCCTGCTGGCAGAGGCCGGCTATGCCATTGAGGACATCACGAACTTCGAGACCCTGAAGGCTGTGGCCGAGGATATCCACGCCCGTTCCGCCGAGCTGGGCTTTGACGCCTTCACCTCCTCCGGCATGGACGACTCCTCCTCCTGGCGCTTCACCGGCCACCTTGCCAACCTTGAGTACTACTACGAGTCTGTGGACGATCCCGCCGCCTGGGAGCAGTGCCCCGCCGAGATAAAGGGCACCTACATGCCCAACTTCAAGAACCTGTGGGATCTCTACATCAATAACAGCGCCGTCGCCCCCGCTGACCTCGCCAACGGCGGCTTTGACGCCAACGAGGAGTTCGCCAGCGGCAAGGCCGTGTTCTATGCCAACGGCAACTGGGAGTGGTCCAGCCTGAGCGAAAAGGGCATGAAGGCCGAGGACCTGACCATGATCCCCTACTACTGCGGCGTTGAGGGCGAGGAGAAGGCCGGTCTCAACTGCGGCACCGAGAACTACTGGGCCGTGAACAACGAGGCCTCTGAAGAGGATATCCAGGCCACTCTGGACTTCATGTACTGGCTCGTCACCGATCCCGAGGCTTCCGAGATCGCCGTGGGCACCTTCGGCGTAATGCCCTATAAGAACGCCGTCCAGTCCACCAACCCCTTCCTTGCCACGGCTGACGCCTATGCCGCCGCCGGCAACTATGTGATGCCCTGGGTCACGAACTTCCAGCCCAATGTGGACGCTTACCGCGCCGCTCTGGTCTCCGCCATGAACACCTATGACGCCGATCCCACCGACGCCAACTGGGAACAGGTCGTCACCGCCTTCGTTGACGGCTGGGCCGTCCAGTACGCCGCCGCCAACGGCTGATAGGACCGGGAAATACCCACACCAAACGCAGAACGGAGCGAGCTGCCGCTCGCTCCGTTCAAATCATAAAAAACTATATCACCGTCAGGGCCGCGCGAGGCTCTGGCAGGTGCCGATCAAACAACAAAAAACAATCGGGGGTGAGCAATATGAGACGCAAGAGAAGCGGCGCTTCCGTGAACAGCTATCTGCTGCGCCGGCCGATACAGCGCTGTGCGCCGGTGTTTATCCTGCCAATGGCGGCGGCCTTCTGCATAGGCTTCGTCTGGCCCTTCCTGCACGGTATCTTTCTGTCCTTCTGCAAGTTCAAGACCACGAGCAAGTGGACCTGGGTCGGCGTTTCAAACTATCTCAAGGCCTTTCAGGATGAGAGCTTTGTATATTCCTTCTGGTATACGGCGCTGTTCGCGGTGGTCTCGCTGCTGCTTATCAATATCCTGGCCTTTGCCGTGGCCTATGCCCTGACCCAGGGGCTCCGGGGCACCAATGTGTTCCGCACGGTCTTTTTTATGCCGAACCTTATAGGCGGTATCGTCCTTGGCTATATATGGAGCATGATCTTTGACGGGGTCCTCAGCCGCTACGGCACCTCCATACTGCTCAACGGGAAACTGGGCTTCTGGGGCCTTGTGATCCTGATGTGCTGGCAGCAGATAGGCTATATGATGATAATATACATAGCGGGGCTTCAGGCCGTGCCGGAGGACATGCTCGAAGCGGCGAGGATAGACGGGGCAAGCTCCTGGCAGACCCTTTGGAAAGTCACCATCCCAAACGTCATGCCCTCTATCACCATCTGCACCTTCCTCACCCTGACCAACAGCTTCAAGCTCTTTGACCAGAACCTGGCCCTGACGGGCGGGCTGCCATATATCATAAACCCGGACGGGACGACGGTGCACACAACGGAGATGCTGGCCCTGAATATCTACAACACATTCTATGGCCAGGCCGCCAACGCCCGGGGCGTGGCCCAGGCGAAGGCCGTGCTGTTTTTCGTGCTGGTGGCAGGCATAGGCCTTGTCCAGCTCTATACCACACGGCGTAAGGAGGTGCAGCAGTAATGGCGAACTCTCTGCATAAAAGAAAAAAACTCGGCAGGACGCTGCTCAGCCTCTTTTTCGCGTTTTTGTGCCTTTTGTATGTGATGCCGGTCTTTATGGTGCTGCTCAACTCCTTCAAGCTGAACACCTTCGTGAAGACCGAGACCTTTGCCTGGCCCACAGAGGAGAGCTATGCCGGGGCGGCAAACTATGTGAAGGGCATGACCTTCGGGAACTATCCCTTTGTAAGATCTGTGCTCTACAGCCTTGTGATAACCCTGCTCTCCACGGGGCTCATCCTTCTGTGCACCTCTATGGCCGCCTGGTATATCGCCCGGGTGGACTCGCTCTTCTGCCGGATAGTGTATTACGGCTGTGTTTTTTCCATGGTGGTGCCCTTCCAGATGGTGATGTTCACCCTTTCAAAGACCGCGGACAGCCTGAGACTGAACACCCCCTGGACCATACCCATCATCTATCTGGGCTTCGGGGCGGGGCTTGCGGTGTTCATGTTCGTGGGCTTTATAAAAAGCATACCCCTTGAGATAGAGGAGGCGGCCGCCATAGACGGCTGCGGGCCCATGCGCACCTTCTTCCAGGTGGTGCTCCCCATGCTCAGACCCACCATGCTGTCCATCGGTATCCTGGAGATAATGTGGGTCTGGAACGACTATCTGCTCCCCTATCTCGTGCTGGACAGGACCGAGTATATGACCATACCCATACATATCCAGTATCTGAAGGGCAGCTACGGCACTGTGGATCTGGGGGCTACGATGGCCCTTATCATGCTCAGCATCGTGCCGGTGATCGTGTTTTATCTGAGCTGCCAGAAACATATTATAAAGGGCGTGGCCGCCGGAGCGGTCAAGGGATAAGCGCCCCCAGGGAAGAGAGTGATCATTATGGAGCGATGCAGCGCCGTGCTCATGCCTATGAGCTCCCTGCCCTCGAAATGGGGCATAGGGACCATGGGCCGCTGCGCCTACAGATTTGTGGATTTTTTAAAGGCGGCGGGCCAGAGCTATTGGCAGCTTCTGCCCCTGGGCCCCACCAGCTATGGGGACAGCCCCTATTCATCGTTTTCAAGCTTTGCCGGGAATCCATATTTTATCGACCTGGACATGCTGGCGAAATACGGCCTTGCCGACAGCGGGACCATCCGGGAGACCGACTGGGGCCGGGACCCGGAGGCGGTGGACTATGGAAAGATATACGCGGGCCGCTTCGCTGTGCTGCGCCAGGCCTATCGCCGGGGCTGGGACAAATATCGGGACAGGGTTGAGAGCTTCCGCCGGGAAAACGGGGCCTGGCTTGAAAACTATGCCCTGTTTATGGCTCTGAAATCCCATTTTGGCATGAAGTCCTGGACCCAGTGGCCCGACGAGGACATACGCCTGCACAAAAAAGAGGCCGTGGACAGATACTCGGCCCTTCTGCGGGAGGATGTGGAGTTCCAGATATTTACCCAGTATCTGTTTTTCAGCCAGTGGGAGGCGCTGAGGGGCTATGCCCATAAAAAGGGTATCGGCTTTATCGGCGATGTGCCCATATATGTGGCGCTTGACTCTGCCGACGTGTGGAGCGAGCCGGAATTTTTCCAGCTCGACAGGGAGAACCTGCCCACGGAGGTGGCCGGTGTGCCGCCGGACGCCTTTACCGAGGATGGCCAGCTCTGGGGCAACCCCCTGTACAACTGGCCGGCCATGAGGGATGACGGCTATGGCTGGTGGATACGCCGCATAGACGGGGCCAGAAAGCTCTATGACCTGATACGCATCGACCATTTCCGGGGCTTTGAGAGCTATTGGGCCGTGCCCTTTGGGGAGGATACGGCCAAGAACGGCCGCTGGCTCCCGGGCCCGGGCATGGGCCTTGTGTCCGTGCTCAAGTCCTGGTTCGGGGAGCTGGAATTCATCGCCGAGGATCTGGGCTATGTCACCCCCGGTGTGAGGCAGCTTTTGAGCGACTCCGGCTTCCCCGGGATGAGGGTGCTCCAGTTTGCCTTCGACGCCCATGGCGAGTCGGACTATCTGCCCCACCGCTGCGAGAAAAACAGCGTGTGCTACATAGGCACCCACGACAACAACACTGTTATGGGCTGGCTTGAGGAGACCGGGGAAGAGGACCTGGAATTTGCCCGGAAGTATATGCACATAACGCCGGACGAGGGCTGGTGCTGGGGCTTTATCCGCTCCGGCATGGCCACGGCCTCCCGGCTCTTTGCCGTCCAGATGCAGGACCTTTTGGAGCTATCCGGCAAAAGCCGCCTTAACACTCCCGGCACCGACAGCGGCAACTGGCGCTGGCGCATGCTCCCCGGCGCCGCAGATAAAAAGCTTGCCAAAAAGCTCCGGGACTACAGCCGGACCTTCCGCCGCCTGAAGGCATGAGCAAGCAGTAAAGCCCCAATGGTCCGGGACCATTGGGGCTTTACCGCTTATATCAGATCATCAAAAAACGTCTTCTATGACCTTGGTG
Source organism: Candidatus Limivicinus sp. (assembly GCA_048477415.1). Classification (GTDB taxonomy): domain Bacteria; phylum Bacillota; class Clostridia; order Oscillospirales; family Oscillospiraceae; genus Limivicinus. The sequence continues at coordinate 22,366 of DBGBEC010000163.1, forward strand.
GGGGGAGCTTCCACTATCTCCGGGTGCTGGACCATATAGCGGAAGGCCTGGAGGAACTGGGCGTAATAGTGCCCGTCCACAGTGCCCTCGTCTAAGACGAACTTGCAGTCAACATATTTCCGGTCCACCATGTTCCCGTGCCTGTCAAGCTCGTAGGCATGGCGCTTCGCGCCGAAAGCGATGAACACGGGCAGAGTGCCGAAATTGTATATGTGGTGATAGATGGGCCCTATGCGCAGCGAGCCCAGGTCCGTGATTATCATGGAGCCGTGGAAGGGGCTTGCGTTGACAAGAGACTCCGGGAGCCAGCCGAAATAATCCAGTATCTTGAGCACTGTTATCGCGAAGCGGAGCAGGAAGCGGGGAGCCCTGCACAGGGCCTCGGCCACATCCTCGGTGCTGTTGCCCTCTTCAGAGGCCTTTATCTCGTTTATCTTCTCCGTCATCTTCCGATAGACGTCGATTATAGTGTCCGTCGGTTCAAAGACCACCTTGATGGTGGTCTCCGTGGCGTCCACCGCAAGGCTGCGCTTGACCACCATAACGACCTCGATATTATCCCTGGCATATATCCTGCGGCCCACCACAAAGCGGTTTATGCCCGGCAGCATGGACACGCCCCGCACATAGGCGGCGATAAGAAAGTGGAGCATGCCTATCCCCTTGTAGCCCTGGACACGGAGCCTTCTGAGCATCTTGTCGATCCCGGAGACCTCAAAGCTCTCCTCGTAATAGTTGCTGCGGTCGCTGCGCTCCGCCATTATAAACGGTACGAACTTTGCGTAGGCGGTCAGAGAGCGGAGAAGCCTGCCCTCCTTGCGGTCGCCAAAACGGCGCTTGTTCTTACTCATATCCTTCCTCCGATCCCTTGTACATTGACGGTATATAGTTTCAATATTTAAAGCATTTAAGCATTGTCATTATACAGGCTGCATAGGAATATTACAAGTAAAACATAGCTGAAAAGTTTATGAATTATTTAAATTTTGTCATTATGACCGCTGATGTCACACACTTATCCTTGAAACAGCGGCATTTTTGTGTTATTTTTAAAAAGACAGAAACCCTCGGCAGGGAAATTTCAGGAGGATCGGCTATGGAGCTTCAGGAATCCGGCGAAATGTATCTGGAAACCATATATATACTGTCCAAGAAGGGCCCGGTGCGCTCGGTGGACGTGGGGGAACACATGGGGTATTCAAAGCCCAGTGTGAGCAGGGCCGTCGGCATACTGCGCCAGGGGGGCTATCTGCTCATGGACAAGGAGGGCTATCTCAGCCTCACGGAGGCCGGCCTTCAGCAGGCGGAACGGACCTATGAGCGCCACACCCTCCTGACAGAGCTTTTTGCCAGCCTGGGCGTCAGCCGCGGGACTGCCGCCGCCGACGCCTGCCGCATAGAGCATGTGATAAGCGAGGAGACTTTTGAGGCGCTGAAAAGGCGCTACAGGGAAAAGAGCGAAGAAAACTATTGACAAGAGGGAAAATGCTGATATAATACCCTCTGTAAAAACTGAATACCTTATCAAGAGTGGTGGAGGGAACGGCCCTGTGAAGCCCGGCAACCTGCTTTGAGCAAGGTGCCAAATCCGGCGGTGAACGAAAGATGAGGCTGAAACAAAGCTGTAAACGCGCCCCGTTGGATAACGGGGCGTTTTTTTGCCTCTGCCGCTCCTGAAATGTGAAAAAAACAGGAGGATAAATAAATGAGCCACTATTTCTTCACGTCCGAGTCTGTGACAGAGGGACATCCCGACAAAATATGCGACCAGATATCCGATGCGGTGCTGGACGCCATCCTGGAGCAGGACCCCATGGGTCGGGTGGCCTGCGAGACCACGGTCTCCACGGGCCTTGTACACATCATGGGCGAGATAAGCACCAAATGCTATGTTGACATCCCCAAGATAAGCCGCCAGGTCATAAGGGAGATAGGCTATGACCGGGCCAAATACGGCTTCGACTGCGACACCTGCGGTATCATCACCAATATCGATGAGCAGTCCGGGGACATCGCCCTGGGCGTGGACCAGTCTCTTGAGGTAAAGCAGGGCGAGGAGCAGCTCCAGAACGGCGCCGGAGACCAGGGCATGATGTTCGGTTACGCCTGCGACGAGACGGAGGAGCTCATGCCCCTGGCGATCTCCCTGTCGCACAAGCTGGCAAAGCGTCTCAGCCAGGTGAGAAAAGAGGGCCTTGCAGACTATCTCCGGCCCGACGGCAAGACCCAAGTCACCGTTGAATACGACGAGCGCCGCCGCCCCGTCCGGGTGGACACCATCGTTATCTCCACCCAGCACGCCCCGGACGCCGCCCTTGAGGATATCCGCCGGGATATGATAGAGCTGGTGGTAAAGCCCACGGTCCCCGCCGGCCTGCTGGACGAAGAGACCCGCTATCTCGTAAATCCCACCGGCCGCTTCGTCATAGGCGGGCCCCAGGGCGACTCCGGCCTCACCGGCCGGAAGATAATCGTTGACACCTACGGCGGCAGCGCCCCCCACGGCGGCGGTGCCTTCTCCGGCAAGGACCCCACCAAGGTGGACCGCTCCGCGGCCTATGCCGCCCGCTGGGCCGCGAAAAACGTGGTTGCCGCGGGCCTGGCCTCCCGCTGCCAGATAGAGCTGGCCTATGCCATCGGCGTTGCCCGGCCCGTGTCCGTCCTGGTCGAGACCTTCGGCACTGGCAAGCTGGAGGACGAGCGCATAAGCCAGGCCGTCCAGCAGGTCTTCGATTTCCGGCCCAGCGCCATAATCCGCGACCTGGACCTTCGCCGCCCCATCTACAGGCAGCTCGCCGCCTACGGCCACATGGGCCGTGAGGATCTGAACGTGCCCTGGGAAAAAACCGATCGCGTCCAGGAACTGCTTGAAGCCGTGAAATAAAACGAGGCCCCGCCGTGATCGTTCACGGCGGGGCCTCAGCAGCTCATCAACAAAGGCCGACGGCCTTTTTCGACAAGCTTCAGCCGCCACATTTTTTGTGAAAGCGTGATATCACAAAAAATCTCGCTTTGCCCGGCAAACGGGCCTGATCTATCGTTACCAATGCCAAATCAAAGCCCAGCGAAGCGGGTTTGATTTGGAGAAGGAAGAGGAAGCCTACGGATATGGAGCTTGGGGCAGCGCCGCAAGCGGAATGCAGTCGGCTTCCTCTGACGCTTTACACAGTCACGAGCTGGTACAGGTAGGCGAGGCAGGGCATGGTCAGCAGGCACAGGAGGGTGGACAGGATGTTCACTACGCTGGCAAACTCCGCCTCCTTCTCGCTCCTGTACATCTGGGCGAACTGAGTGACCATGACGGCGGTGGGGGCCCCGGCGGTCAGGACCACGATAAGCATTATCTCAGCCGCCTGGGGGTGCAGCCGCAGAGCCCCGCTCAGCCAGATGAAGGCCAGGGCGGCCAGGGGATAGACGATGAGCCTGCCGCAGCAGATGAGCCAGGCCCGGCGGTTGAAGAAGACCTTTTTAAGGTCGGCATTGCCTATTATCATGCCGACGGTGAACATATACACCGGGCCCATCATATCCCCCGTGGAGGAAATGGCCCCGCCCAGTACCCCCGGTATCTGGAAATTCAGCAGGAACATGGCAAAGCCCGCCAAAGTGGACAGAAGCACCACATTTTTGAACAGCATCTCCGGGCGGAAGCCCTTCACCCCGCTGATGACGGCCTTGCCGTGGGAGAACATGAGCACGTTCATGACCATGAAGCAGGAGCTGCAATAAATGACCCAGTCCCCGCCCATGGCGCTGGAGATCAGAGGCAGCATGAAGTTGCCCGCGTTGGGGTATTCAAGGGAGGTATAGTCCACGACCGAGAGCCTGAGCGGCTTTACGAGCAGCCGGGTCAGCAGGGCGAAGACCAGCACCGCCATAAGGCTGCCCAGCAGGGAAATGCCCATGCCCGCAAGCTTGTCCGGGCTGAACTCATACTGGAAAGCGTCCAGCATGGCGCAGGGCGTGAGAAAATACAGGGCAAAAAGAGACAGGGCCTTGCTGTCCTCATATTTCAATATTTTAAAGCGCACAGAGATAAAGCCCATAATGATGAGCACCGAGAGCGAGCCGATTTTTTCAAAAAGCGCGGCGGTCAAAGCCATAGCGATCCCCCCAAAAAGTAAACAGCCCCTAAATACTACTACACAGCCCTTTCGCCGTCAATCGACAGAGACAAGTTATTTAAATAACTATAGCTGATTGAAAAAAGCGGGGCGCTGTGTTAAACTTTTCTAAAAAGAATGGGATGAAGGGGGCATGGACGTGAGCATAACAGTGGCGGACTGCATGCGGCTTCCAGCGCTGAGGGAGGCAAAGGTCATTGCGGGGCACGGCGGCCTGGGTCAGGCGGTATCTGCCGTGTCGGTCCTGGAATACGCGCGGATATCCGCCCTGGCAGGGGTCCTTTTTTCCGGGAACGAGCTTATACTATCGGCCTTTACCTCTGTTTCAGACAGCGTTGAAGAGCAGTGCTTTGCCATAAAACGGCTCCACGAGGTGGGGGAGGTGGGGCTTGTTCTGTACTATGTGGGCTATTTCCTGCCGAATGTGGACCCAAAGCTGACAGCGCTTGCCGATCAGCTGGACTTCCCCCTTATCCTTATGCCGCCCAACACCTACTACCACCGCTACAGCGATGTGATAACCGAGGTCTTGAATGCCGTGTTTGAGGACCGGAGAAAGGACTCCCGCTTCGTGTCCGAGCTTTTGGAGCGGGCCTCCCGGCTGAGCGAGCGGCAGCGGACCATCCCCAGCGTTCTGCGCCTTATAAGCGACAGGCTCAGGTGCAGCCTTCTCCTGCTGGACTGTGACGGCCGGGAGCGGGGCCTTGCAAGCTGGCCCCTGGCCGCCACGGAGGAGTATATCTCCGCCTTTCGGGGCGCGGCGGACTCGCTGAGGGGCGAGAGCGGGAAAATATCCTGGCAGGATACGGAGTACCGGATAAAAAAACGGACCTTTGATACGGACCAGCAGCACAATCTCAGCCTGTTCTTCCTGGAAAACGGCTCCGCCCTGCCCGCGGGGGATATTGAACAGGCCATCGAGGTGCTCCGGGTGTTCTGCAACGTATGGAAACGGAGCGTCCAGTACGAGGGGGCGGACGATCTGGTCCGGGCCATACTGAATAACCAGCAGCCCTCCATCACAAGGCTTGCCGATCAGCTCCATGTGGACCTGAAGAAGATAAGGGTCATGTGGGTCCTCCGCATGAAGGAAGGACGCCGCCCCCTGTCGGCGCTTTTCAACATCTCCGAGCTGAAGATATTCCTGCGGGAGAACGGGAAGCGGGCCTTTGTAGACGCCTTTGACAACAGCGTTGTGGCCTTCATGGAGGACTCAGACATTTTGGACGAGGACTGGCTGCTGGCCCAGCAGTTTATGGACCTGTACCGCCGGGAGCAGGCGGGCCTTGCCCTCATATGGTGCGGCGGCATGGACTCGATCCGGGATGTGCAGCAGGCCTATATGCTGTCCGAGTCCTGCTTTTCCGCCGTGTCCAGGATATATCCCCGGAAGGACAGCTTCACCCTGCGGGAGCTGGCCTTTGCCCGGGAGTGCCTGCGCATCCTGGAGCTGCCCAGGGCCCAGGCGGGGACCTATCTCTCCGCTCTGTCGCCCCTCTGCGGCCAAAAGGACGAGGAGGTGCTCCTACAGACGCTCTCAAGCTATTTGATAGATTCAGATGCCGACATTACAAAGACCGGGGCCGCGCTGTACGTCCATGACGGCACAGTGAAATACCGGCTGAACAAGGCCCAGCAGCGGCTGGGATACTCCATTTCCCAGATGCCCGGCACCTACTCGCTCTATCTGGCGCTGGCCCTTCGCCGCCTCCAGCAGTGAACAGAGCCCCGGCAGGGTGCTGAGCCATATATACAGCGCGGCTCCCCCGCAGGCAGAAGCTTTTTGCTTCTGCCTGCGGGCTTTTTCCTTTTGCGGATAAAAAAGGGGGCTGTTTTTTGTCCTTACGGATAAAGACAAAAGCCACGATCTTCCCGATAATATATACAAGGGGAGCTTTTAGCCTGAGCTCCGCGGAAAATATTTTACAGGAGGAAATAAGCATGACAAAGACCACTTCCCTTTATGAGCAGGACCTGATAAACGTGATCTACGGCGCCACTGTTTTGGGGGCGGGGGGCGGCGGCTCCGCCACCGGCGGCATGGATCTGCTCAAGCTCTACAAGGAAAACCATCCGGGCAAGACCGTGAAACTGGAGCTTATTGACCCAAAGGATATGGAAAAAGGGGCCTATGCGGCCATCACCGCCGGTATGGGCTCGCCAAAGGCGCTGCTGGGCAAGGATTTCACCCCCTACGCCGTCAACTCCTATGAGGCCCTGGCGGACATGGCCGCCGGCATGGGCCGCCAACTGAAATACAGCTGCGCGGTGGAGATGGGCGGCTTCAACACCTTTGTGCCCATGCTGATATCCCTGCTGAAGGACATCCCCTTCGTAGACGCCGACGGCGCGGCCCGGGCCGTGCCCGCTCTGGACACCCTTCTGCTGCACATAAACGGGCTGGACACCTCGCCCCTGGCGATGGCGGACCACAAAAATAACCGCCTGACCATAGAGCTTGCGGACGTGAGAGACGCGGCAGAGGCCGAAAATGTGGGCCGACATATCTGCATGGCCTTCGGCATGATAGCGGGGCTCTCGGGCTGGATGGTGGACTCGGAGCAGATACAGAGCGCCATTGGCAACAACACCGTGAGCTATGCCATGTCCATCGGCAAATGCCTGGCCGAATATAAGGCCGAGGGCAGGAGCGAGAACGTGTATGACTATCTGCGCATAAAGGGCGGCCTGCTCAGCAGGGGCGTCTGCACGGGAAAGATCACCCAGGTGGAGACCAAGACCGCCGGCGGCTTTGACTATGGCGTGGCCGTGGTGGCCGGGGACGACGGTCATGAGTATAAGGTCCTGTTCCAGAACGAGAACCTGGTCCTCTTCCGGGATGGGGAGGTCCTGATGACGGCTCCGGACATAATCTCCTTCTATGACAAGGATACCCACAGCCCCCTGACCAACGCGGACACCAAGGAGGGCCAGTATGTGGATATAGGCCTGGCAAAGGTGGACGAGCGCTGGTGGCTCCAGGGCGAGGAGGCCATAAACAAGGTCTGGGAGCCCTATTTCAAGAACGTGGAATATACCGGCAAAATAGTCCGCTTCTGAGGAGTGGGCTGGGAAGCACGAACGCCAAAAGCGCGAGCCGGGGCAGAACGCTGTCCGTCCTGCTCCGGCTCTGATATTTTTTGAAAGGAAAGATGAGGGATACCATGGAAGAAAATAAAAGCACCCTGCAAGAAAGCAGCCAGCAGGACAAGGGCATGTCCCAGATCCTGCCCACGGAGAGGCGCTCCTGGGCCAGCGTGGCCTTTATATGGATAGGCACCATGATATGCATCCCCATGCTGATGGTGGGCGGCATTTTTGCCGGGGCCCTGACGGTGGACAGCATTTTCTGGGCCACCTTTCTGGGCTTTTCCATATGCTGCGCGCTGATGGTCCTGGGCGGCATAATAGGCTGTGACCTGGGCCTGAACGCCACCATGACCTCTACCAGAGCCTTTGGCCTTACAGGCTCCAACTTTACAATGGCTCTGGCCGTATTCATTGCCGAGACCGGCTGGTTCGGGGTCCAGACCGCTACCTGCGCCACCGCCTTCAACACCCTGATGGCCCTGGTGGGGATATCCTTCCCCTTCTGGCTCTCCTGCACCATATGGGGCGTTGTGATGTTCATCACCGCCGTGTACGGCGTCAAGTGGATGTCCGTGCTCAATTATATAGCCGTCCCCCTCCTTGTGATACTCTGCGCCTACGGCGGCATGCACTCCATCCAGACCGCCGGCTGGAACGCCATTTCCAGCACCGTCACGGAGAACGCCATGGGCCTGCCCGCGGCAATTTCCACTGTCATCGGCCTGTTTGCCCTGGGGGCAACCTGCAATTCAGACTATACCCGCTACTGCCGCAGCCGGGGCGATGTGGTGAAGGCCACGGTCCTGGGTGTATTGCCGGCGGCGGTGCTGATGATAATGGTGGGCGCGGTGATGGCCCTCGGCACCGGTAATTTCGACGTTACCAGCATGTTCGCCGGCCTTGGCCTTCCCCTTGTGGCCATGCTGGTGCTCATCCTGGCCACCTGGACCACCAATACGGGCAACGCCTATATGTCCGGTCTGGCCCTGTGCAAAATGTTCTCCATCAAGGACAGGGACCGGCCCAAAGCCACCATGGGTGTAGGCGTTCTGGGCACGGTGATAGCCATTGCCGGCCTTGCCGGAGCGCTGGAGAGCTTTATAAACATCGTAGGGGCCACGGTCCCCCCAATAATGGGCATCGTGATCGCGGACTACTGGGTCATATGCCGGGGAAAGGCGGAAAACTGGAAGCCCCAAAGAGGCGTGAACTGGGCGGGAATAATCGCCTGGATATGCGGCGGCGGGTTTGCCCTCTGTGAGACCCTGGGACTGTTCTCGGTGTTCAGCGCCGCTCTGGACGGGGTGATCATCGCCTTTCTTGCCTATATCGTCCTGTACCTTGCCCTGCGGAACAGCTCCCTGGTGGGACAGGGCGAGATGAGCATAGAAGAGGCCACCGCCAAGGCTAAATAAGGAGGTTTGACATGAACAAAAAAGACGCTCTGGACATCGTCCTGTCTGAATTTCTGAAAATAGCTGAGATCCCCCGGCCCTCACACCATGAGGAAAAGATCAGCGCCTATCTGTATCAGTGGGCCCGGGACCGGGGGCTCAGCGTCCGCCGGGACGAGCTGGGAGAGGTGATCGTCGACAAGGCTGCCAGCCCCGGCTGTGAGAAAGCCCCGCGGGTGATCTTCCAGGCCCACATGGATATGGTCTGCGTGGCGGAGGAGGGGCGGAGCTATGACCCGCTCCGCGACCCTATCCGGGTGATAAACGATGGCCGCACCCTGCGGGCCGACGGCACGAGCCTTGGCGCGGACGATGGTATCGGCCTTGCCATGTGCCTGTATCTGCTCCAGGATGACAGCCTGCGCCACGGCCCCATCCGGGCCATCTTCACCACCAACGAGGAAGACGGCATGGACTCTGTGGCCCTGGACAAGCAGTATCTGGACGGGGACTACCTTGTAAACCTGGACTGGGAGACCATCGGCTCTCTCTGCAATTCCTGCGCCGGTGGAGATTTCTTCAACTTCAGCCGGAAAGCTGTCTGGGCGGCTCCCGCCCCCGGCAGCAGGAGCCTTACACTGGGCTTCAGGGGCCTGCTGGGCGGGCACTCCGGCGTTGGTATCAACAAGGGCCACGCAAACGCCCTGGTGAGCGTGGCCACCCTGCTGAGCATGCTCCATGAGAACGGCGTGGACTGCCCGATAGCCAGCTTCAGCGGCGGCCAGGCGAAAAATGCCATCCCCGCCGCCGCTTCCGCCGTCGTGGCCATAGCCCCCGCCCAGATAAGCCGGGCGGAGGAGACCATTTCCCGTTTCCGGGCGGAATTCAGCGAGGCCTTCGGCAATATAGAGACCGGGGCGGAGTTCATATGCCAATTCTCGGATCAGGCGCCAGAGCTTGTGCTGGAGGAGGGGCTGAGCAGGGCGCTCGTGGGCCTCATGACCGCCGTGCCCAACAATGTCCACACCATGAGTCCCTTTATAGACGGCCTGGTGGAGAGCTCCTCCAACCTGGGCGTTATCTCCCTTGGGGCCGAGCAGCTCGGCTTCACCCTGTTTGCCCGTAGCTCCGTGGCCTATCAGGCCAGCCAGATAGGCCTTATCTGCGCCGCCCTGGCAGAGAGCTTCGGCTTCAGCCTTGAGAGCGAGGGCCATGTCCCCGGCTGGGCCGTGGACCCCAACAGCCGCCTGACCAGGATAGCCTGCGAGGCCTATCGTGACCTGACCGGCGCGGACATGGTGGTGGAGCCGGTGCACGCGGGGGTGGAATGCGGGGCCTTCGCCGAGAAGAACCCCCATCTGGACATGATAGCCATCGGTCCCACCCTGAGCGACGTGCATACCCCCGGCGAGACCTGCTCCATAGCCGATGTGGAAACTATGACCGCGCTTCTTGTGGAGATCCTCCTCCGTATCGCCTCTGAATAAGGCTGGAAGATGAAAAGCCGGGGCCGCCTTAACGGTCCCCGGCTTCTTTCTTTGCTGGTCCTTCGCTGCCGCGGCTGTCCGGCGCTCAGTCTCTGCGCAGCAGGGGCTGGAGCTGGCGGCCGGCGAGGGCGGCCTCTACGCTCTCGTCAAGAAGGGAGAAGTCGGCCTGGAGGGAATTGGGCTTTTTCTCCGGGTCATCCTGGCCGAAGGGGACGAAGTATACGCTCTTTCGGTTCAAAAGCCGGGCGATATTCTCCGCTGAGCCCGAGAGACCGTCGTTCGTGGACAGGGCTATCACAAGGGGCCTGCCGTTTCTGAGATGGGCCTTGGCGGCCATGGTGACGGCGCTGTCTGTTATGCCATGGGCCAGCTTCGCCAGGGTGTTCCCCGTGCAGGGGGCGATGAGCAGGGCGGCCATGGGCTGGGCCGGGCCCAGGGGCTCCGCCTCGGCAATGGTGCTGACGATCTTTTTCCCCGTTAGGAGCATCAGCTTTTTTATGTGCTCCGCCGCGCTGCCGAAGCGGCTGTCGGTCTCGGCGGCGGTGTCGCTCATGATGGGCACGAGCTCGTATTTTTCCGCCAGCGCTCCCGCGGCGGCAAAAAGCTTATCATAGGTACAGTACGAGCCGCACAGGGCCAGGCCCAGGCGCTTCTTTTCACTCATGGCTATTCCTCCTGCTCTTTCACGATGTCATATATGGCCTGCCGCATAAGCAGGGCCGCCCCGTAGGGGGCGCATTTGCCGGGCAGGCCTGGGGCGCTCAGGCATTTGAGGCCTATATTATCCGCCAGGTTCCGGTCAAAGCCTCCGGGGGGCGAGGCCAGCTCCAGCAGCAGGGCCTCCGGGGCGGCGCAGCACAGGGCGGCCCCGCTCAAGACCCTAACGGGGACGGTGTTGACGATGTAGTCAAAGCCGCCTATCTCGCTCTCAAGCTGGGAATAGTCCAAAGCCTCCATGCCAAGGGCCCTTATCATGGCCCGGTCCTCCTCCGCCCTGGCGGCCACGGCTGTCCGGGCCTCCATGCCCCGGAGGCGCGGCGCCAGGAGACGGCCTATCCGGCCCCAGCCGCAGATCAGGACCCTGCTGCCCCAAAGGCTTTTTTCACTGTTTGCCATCAGCAGCTCCACCGCCCCCTCGGCAGTCAGAGCGGCGTTCCCGGCCACGAAGTCCGGCCTCCTCATTATGTCCTCTACCCGCAGCCTCCCTCTTACGGCAGCGGCCCGGGTCTCCTCCTTCAGCATACCGCCGCAGAGTATCTGGCCCTTCCAGAGTGAGCCTATAAGCTCCTTCATGTCCACGCTCTCTCCGGAAAGGGGAGCGTTCAGCAGCCCGCCCTTTTCCGCGGGCAGGGGCAGCACGACGCAGTCCGCCCCGTATACGCAGCCCTGAAGACATCCTGCCTTGGGCACCTCCTCCGGCAGCTCCGCCCGCTCCAGGGCAAAGCTCCGCACCCTGTGTCCGTCTGCCGAGAGCAGGGCACAGAGCAGGGCCGAACGGCGGTCTCCGCCTAAAACGGCAAATCTCACACCGGCCTCACCTCCTCGAAGCATTGTATTCTGTTGGACAGGAGGCGGTTCATATGTTAGAATAGCCACAGAGCGGCTATTCTAAATTTAATATCCTTTTTCTCGCCCCTTGCGGGGCAGCCGAAAAAGATGATAAATTATACCATTCCGCTGGCGCTCCATGGCATAATGGCCGTGATACGGCTATTCTAATTTAATATCCTTTTTCTCGCCCCTTATGGGGCGGCCGAAAAAGGACGGCGGAGCCCGCAATGAGAGGTGAGCTTGATGACGGACGATGAACTGATGTTTTTTGACGGGATGCCCGGTGCGCTGCCGCTGTATGAGACCCTGCGTGACAAGCTGCTCAGCGCCTGCCCGGACAGCAGCCTGAAGGTGCAGAAGTCCCAGATCACTTTTAAGGCGAGGTACGGCTATGCCTTTGTGTCTCTGCGGCGGATGAAGGGCTGTCCCAAGGTGTTCATGATAGTGTCATTCGGCCTGTCCCACCGGCTGGATTCGCCCCGCATCGCTGCGGCTGTGGAGCCATATCCCCGGCGCTGGACGCACCATACCATCGTGTCGGAGGCGGGGCAGTTAGATGAGGAGCTGATGAGCTGGCTGCGTGAGGCCCATGATCTCGCCCTGACGAAGTAAGCGGAGCGGCCGCTATTGACGGCGAAGCCAAAGAAACATTGTATTTGCGAGGTGGGATGGAAATGGACTGGCTCGACGAAGCCGCCGCGAGGCTGAAGCGGAAGAACCAGGTGCTGTTTGCCAAGGACTCAGAGTATTTGCGGGATCTGGCCATGCTGTTTCAGGGCCGGGAGCACCGGGTCATGGCCCTGTGGGCCTTTGACCTTGCCGCCGGATCCGTCGCGCGGCTGGAGGAGCGCTTCCCCGGGGAGGCTCGCCCCAGAGAGGCCCTGGAGGCGGCCCGGGCCTGGGCGGCAGGCAAGGTCAAAATGCGCTTTGCCCAGCGCCGTATCCTGGACTGTCACGCTCTTGCGAAGGAACTGAGCCTCAGGGAGGATATCGCGGCCTGCCACGCCGTGGGCCAGGCCTGCGCGGTGGTACACACCGCCGGACACGCCCTGGGCTATCCCATTTATGATCTGAGCTCACTGATATATGAACACGGCGTCGAAAACTGCGCGGAGGCGGTGGAGCGGCGAAAACAGGAGTATATCCGCAAGCTGCTGTATTGGGACGCTCACCTGGGCGAATATCAGGGCAAGTGGGCGGATTTTATGCTGAAATAAGGGCAGACAGGAAAGAATAAAGGGCTTAGCCGCCGGGCGCTGCTGAAAGGGCACAAATGGAGATAAGAGAGATAAAGCGGGGCAAAAGAGCCTATATGGAGCTGCTTTTCCTCGCGGATGAACAAGAGGATATGATCTGCCGGTATCTTGACCGGGGGAGGATGTTTGTTCTGGACGACGGCGGAGCAAGGGCGGAATGCGTGGTCACGGACGAGGGGGGCGGAATTCTGGAGATAAAAAACATTGCCGTGGAGCCCCAAAGCCAGGGCCGGGGATATGGCCGCCTGCTGATACAGTTTGTCGAGCGGCACTTTCAGGACCGGTTTCGCACGCTCCAGGTGGGAACAGGCGACAGCCCGCTGACCCTGCCCTTTTATAAGGCCTGCGGCTTTCAGGAGTGCCGCAGGGTCAGGAATTTCTTTACCGATAACTATGACCACCCCATCATCGAGGGCGGCGTTTTGCTGGCGGACATGGTATATTTGAAAAAGGAGCTGGACCGGCGGGGTGAAACGGCCCCGAAGCGCGGAGCAGAAACGCCTAAAGAAGAGCGGGAGGAGACGACATGATCCGAGAAATATGCAGGGACGAGGCCTTCCTCGCCCGGAAGGCGGAGCCGGCCACGGCGGAGGACCTGTGCACGGCGCGGGATCTGCTGGACACCCTGGAGGCCCATAGAGAGGGCTGCGTGGGAATGGCGGCCAACATGATAGGCGTGAACAAGCGTATCATCGTTTTTGATAACGGCGGCGTTTGTATGCTCATGTTCAATCCGGAGATAGTAAAGCGCTCCGGCCCCTACGAGGCGGAGGAGGGCTGCCTCTCCCTCAGCGGCACCCGGAAGACCCGGCGGTATCAGTCTATCAAGGTCCGCTATCAGAACGAAAAATTCCAGCTTCGGCTCAAGACCTTCACCGGCTGGACGGCGGAGATCATCCAGCACGAGCTCGACCACTGCGAGGGCATCATAATTTAAGGGCGCTGACGACGCGGCGTGTTGCTGATATATGAGCGAAGATGACCGGACCGGCACCGGCGCGAAACATACGCGCCGGTGCCGGTCCGGTGAGGCGGTCAAAAAACCGTTGTGGTCAAAAAACCGTTGTAAAGATGGGGCTCAGTCCGGCCTCCTCCTGCTGTATACGCAGAAGCTGTAGGCCACGCCGTCCTCTTCCAGCCAGGGGCCCTCTTCCTCCAGGCTCCAGTCTTCAGCCTGGTCCAAATCGGGGAAAAAACTGTCTGAGTGGGGAGTTGCTTTGATTTTTGTGACGTATACCCTGTCCATGTGGGGGAAAAGCTCCCTGTATATGCTGGCACCGCCTATCACCAGGCAGCGGGAGTATTTTGCCCCTTCACTGAGGGCCTGGGCGCTGTCGTGGACCACGACCGCCCCCTCTATTTGCAGCTCCTGCCTTGTGACAACGATGTTCTGCCGGCCTTTAAGAGGCTTTCCGCCGGGGAAGTCCTCCAGCGTCCGGCGGCCCACTATCACCGCCGCGCCCTCCGTCACCTCCCGAAACCGGCGCCGGTCCGCCTTCAGCACCAGGGGCTGGGTACCGCCGCTGCCTATGCCCCAGTCGGAATATACCGCGACTATCGCTTCCATGGCAGCCTCCTTAAAGGGCCACGGGTATCTTGCCCGTGAACTCTGAATACTGATAATCCTCCATTGTGAAGCTGTCCCTGGTGAAGGAATAGAAGTCCTTTACCTCCGGGTCGATGATGAAGCGGGGAGCGCTCTTCGGCGGATTGCTGATTATCTCTTCTATAAAGGGCACATGCCTGTCGTATATATGTGCGTCGGCTATGACGTGGATAAGCTCCCCCGGCTCAAAGCCGGAGACCTGGGCGAACATCATGGTCAACACCGCGTATTGGACCACGTTCCAGTTGTTGGCCGCAAGCATGTCCTGGGAGCGCTGGTTCAAAATGGCGTTGAGCCGGTTTCCGCTCACGTTGAAGGTCATGGAATAGGCGCAGGGATAGAGTGCCATTTCCGACAGGTCCGCAAAGTTGTAAATATTGGTCATTATCCGCCGGGAGGCCGTGGCGTGCTTCAGATCCCACAGCACCTTGTCCACCTGGTCCATATCTCCCTCGGGATAGTGGTGCTTCACACCGAGCTGATAGCCGTAGGCCTTGCCGATAGAGCCGTTTTCATCGGCCCAGGCGTCCCACACCCGGGTGCGGAGCTGGCGCACGTTGTTGCTTTTTGCCTGCCATATCCACAAAAGCTCGTCCACGGCAGACTTCCAGAAAGTGCGCCGGATGGTGAGGATGGGAAACTCCTCCGTTAGGTCATAGCGGTTCACAACGCCGAATTTTTTCACCGTGTGGGCGCTCTGCCCGTCTTCCCAGCGGGGCCGGACCTGAAGCTCCGTGTCCCAAACGCCGTTATCCAGGATATCTCTGCAATTTTGTATAAAAATTTCATCTGCTCTGCTCATTACACAGCACCACCTTGTCTTTTCTCGCGGCTATTCTACCACAGATCGTCCGAACCTTCAACGGGGAGTTCAAGCGCGGCCGGTGGGCCCCGGCGATAGATAATGCGGGGGACTGCCGGGCGCTTCGGCTTTGTAAGGGCTTCGGACCGCGGTATCCACTATTTTGCCGAGCCCCGTGACGCGGAGGCGGAGGCCTTCGACGCCCTGTTCCGGCCCAGAGAGAAACTGAAGCTGCCCGGACAACTGGGCTGAAAGCCGGGGCCAGCCGCAAGACAGAAAATTGAACCATAAAAAAGCTCCGGAAGACTGGCGTATGCAGCAGTCCTCCGGAGCTTTTGCCGTCATATTTTCAAAACCGCCGATCAGAACAGGCTCAACTGCTCAGGCCGCCGGTCCTCGAACTCACCGAGAAACTGAAAGATCCTCTCGTTGCTGTGCATGAGCCCAGCCTCCTCGCAGCGGCGGTGGAACAGGCCCATGAGCTCGCGGCTATGGGGGCTGTCCAGAATGTAAGCGCTGCCGTATTTTCGGATATACCTCTCCTTCAGGCCGGGGAAGCGAAGATCCAACTGCCTGTAGAAATGCTCCCGGCTGCCCTCACGGAGCGTCAGCCCCATGCCAAAACAGATAATGCCCTTCACCCCGGCCTCCGCGCAGTAGTCCAGAATGCCGCTGATGTTTTCCGGACTGTCGTTTATAAAGGGCAGTATCGGACACAGCCAGACCACCGTGGGTATCCCGGCGTCCCGGAGCGTTTTCAGCGCCTCAAAGCGCTCCCGCGTGGTGCTGACATTGGGCTCCACCTTGCGGCATAGAGCCTCGTCATAGCAGGTCATGGTCATCTGAACGACGCATTTGCTCTGCCGGTCTATGCGCCTCAGCAGGTCCAGGTCCCGCAGGACCCGGGCGGATTTGGTGATGAGGCTCGCTCCAAAGCCGTAGCGCTCGATGAGCTCCAGGGCCTTTCGGGTGTGGCCCAGCTCCTCCTCCAGCGGGATATACGGGTCCGTCATGGACCCCATGCCTATCATGCAGCGCCTCCGCCGTCGGCGCAGGGCCTCCTCCAGCAGGGGGATGGCGTTTTCCTTGACCTCGATATCCTCAAAGTCGTGGTCCATGTGGTAGCAGGCGCTCCGTGAATCACAGTATATGCAGCCGTGCTGACAGCCGCGGTACAGGTTCATGCCGTTCTTGGCGGAAAGTATGCCCTTGACCTTAACACAGTGCATGGTGCGCCCCCTTCAAAGCCGGTCCCGCCATCTCCAGAGCCTGGAGGGCGGCATATCAGGCGGACCGGTAACTAAAACTCCCTATACAGATACGGCAAAAGGCATGGTCATGGGACAGCCGCTCCATTTCCATGCCTTTTGTCTTTTATGGTCTTTCCGGCGCGCCGGGCTTATACGAAGCGGAAGCCGAAGCCCTCTGCGGCCTGATAGGACTCGCACTGGGCGTCCAGCCAGGACTGGAGATCGGAGCTCCTGAGGGAGTTTTCAGCGATATAGTCGCTGTAGAGCTGGCCCTCGCCCACATAGTACATGATGTGGTAGCCCGCGTAGCCGCTGCTCTCGCCATAGACTATGGCGGTGTCGCCGGGCTCGTGGCCCTCAAAGCAGAAGCGGTCGAACTCCTCCACCATCTGGCCCTTGGCCACCGTGTCATAGAGGCCGCCGTTGGTGTTGGAACCGGCGTCCTCGGAGTGCTCCTCCGCCAGGGCGGCAAAGCTCTCCTCGCTCATGTCCCCGGCCTGCCACTGGTCATAGAGCTCCTCCGCCTTTTCAAGGGCGGCGGCCTTGGCCTCGTCGGTATAGCTGCCGTTTTCGTCGGCCTCGGCCTTTATGAGGATGTGGCGGACCTGGGCCAGCTTATAATGGTTGTCGTCGCGGCCAAGGAAGAGAACGACATAATAGCCCTCGCCGTTGCTGTTCTCCACAATGCCCGCGTCGCCAAGCTCGCGGCTTTCAAGGAGCCAGTCCTTGTATACTCCAAGCCCGCTGCCGGCGGTGCCGTCAAGCCGGGTGGAGCTCCCGTCCTCTACCTGGGAGGCAAGGGCGGCGTCAAACCGGTCTGCCGCCGCCTCGGCCTCGGGATCATCAAACACGGTCCCTTCCTCGTCGGTCTCGGTGTCAGCGTCGGTCTCGGTATCAGCGTCGGCGTCAGCGTCAGTGTCAGCACCGGCGTCAGTATCAGCGTCAGCGTCGGTCACGGCGTCGGTCTCGTCCTCCGCGGCGGGAAGGATCCCGTCCTCATAGGCGGCCAGTATGGCCTCGGCCTCGGCTTTGGCCTGGGCCAAAGTCTCCTCGGTCACGCTCTCGCTGCTGCTGCCGTCTTCAGCCTCGGTGCTCACCTTGTCGGCGGCCACATAGTAGTAGGCAAGGCTGAACTTATCCTGCTCGCTGCTTATGCTCTCATAGTGCTGCTCAAGCTCGTCCTCGCTGTACTGGAAGCTGTCGGAGGTCTGCTCAAGGACCTTGTTGGCCAGCGCGGCCTCAAGCTGGGCCTGGAGCACGAGCTCCTGATCCACGCCCTTGCCGTAATTGGCGGCGAAGAACTTGTTCACGCTGCCATAGCCCTGTTCCTTCACGCTCTCTTCCAGGCCGTCAAAGCCGGATTCAACCTGGGCCCGCTCCTCGTCGCTGAGCTCTATGGAGTTGGCGGCGGCATAGTCCAGAAGGACCTTCATCTGCACGATCTCCTGCTTGGCGGAGTCCATGAAATAGTCCTTCCAGGTCCCCTCCTCAAGCATGGGGCAGCTCTGGGCGTCAAGCCCGGATATCCCTGCGCTGGTATCCAGCCCGAAGATAGAGGCATAGCTGCCGTACTGGTTGGCCCAGGTATAATACTGGTTGGCGTAGTGATAGCTTACCCGGGCCGGGGTATAGCTCTGGCCGCCCACTGTGAGGGCGCTGGTATGGGTATAGAGAAAGCTGGAGTTGAGGAAAATGACCAGGGCGATAAACAGCACTATCCCTATGGTCCCAAGGGTCCAGTTCCGTTTGCTCTTGGCCTTCCTCTTGGCCTCGGCCTGGGCGGCCAGGGCCTTTTTGTCGGTTCCCGCCTGCCGGGCGGCCTGACGGTTTTTCTTTTCGGTTGATGCGCTCATCGTATGTCATCCTTTATCATGGTTTGCATTTTCCGCGCGGCCCCCTGTATATGGGGCATTCCGCAGATTTATACATTATACCTCAAGCCGGGCCCAGGTTCAAGACAAATTCTCTTTATATTGCGTATATCCGCCCGCAAAACGGAAAAATACAGTCCCAAGCGCCGCCTCAGAGGCGTTTTTGGCCCGGCAGAACGATTGTCAGGGCCGATCGGCCGTGTTATAATAGGGCATACGACTGCCGCGGCCGGGAGAGCCCGGCCGGGCGGGGAAAAAAGGACGGTAGTTTTTATGAGACTTTGCAGAATAATGAGCGGTGACGGGCCCCGCCTTGCCCTGGCGGAGGGGAGCGGCGTCCGGGACCTGGGCGGGGCAGGCTTTCCCTTCTCCATGGACGAGCTTATAGCGGGAAAGGGCCGGGACGAGCTGAAGCGGTTTTTGGACGAAAAGGAGCTCCCCCTTGCGGAGGCTCCGGTCTTCGCGGACGTAGTGGAGAGACCGGGAAAGCTTGTGTGCGTGGGGCTCAATTACCGGGACCACGCCCAGGGCATAAACATGAAGGAGCCGGAGCAGCCCATCCTCTTCTCCAAATTTGCCGACGCACTGGCCCCCGCCGGGGCGGAGATAGCTCTGCCGTCCTGGGAGACGAGCTATGACTACGAGGCGGAGCTCGTGGTGGTCATGGGGAAGAGCGCCTGGAACGTGAAGGAGGAAGAGGCTCTCGACTATGTATTCGGCTATAGCTGCGGAAACGACCTGAGCTGCCGCGAGGCCCAGATGCGCAGCGGCCAGTGGCTCATCGGCAAGACCATGCCCGGCTTCGGCCCCTGCGGCCCCTGGATAGTCACGGCGGATGAATTTGACGTCTCCCGCCCCCACCGCATAAAAAGCCGTGTCAACGGCGAACTCCGCCAGGACGGCAGCACCGGGGACATGATCTTTTCCTGCGCGCGGATCATCAGCTATGCCTCCCGCTACATGAGGCTCGAACCGGGCGACCTTATCTTCACCGGCACCCCAAGCGGCGTTGCCCTGGAGGGTCAGGAGGGCCGGCAGCGCTGGCTCTGCCCGGGGGACAGGATAGATGTGGAAATAGAGGGTATAGGCACACTTACGAACACCATGGTCTAAGGCCCGGCTCAGCCTGTAATATTCTACAAAAAGCCCCACGGCCCCTTGCAAAAGCCCCGGGACGATGTTACCATCAGGCCGCAGGGGCTCAGAGGCCCCTCGCATGGATCCGGCAGCGCAAACAAAAGCGGCGGATAAAGCCGCGGAGCAATATGAGGAGGCACAGCCATGGAGAAATTGGAACAGCTTTACGAGGGCAAAGCAAAGAAGGTTTTCAAAACCGACGATCCGGAACTTCTTATAGTGGACTATAAGGA
>DBGBEC010000164.1:0-6447 GCA_048477415.1 Candidatus Limivicinus sp.
TCGCTGGACTCCTATGCCATCCATCTCAATGCGGTGCCGGATTCAGTGAAGGTCAATTTGGGGGGGCAGTATGTATCCCTGGACGCTCCCGCCATAGACTATGACGGCAACCCCGCCATAAACACGGTCCTTGCCAGCAAGACCTTCACGGTGGAGCTTGCCCAGGGCCAGTCCGAGAGCTATAACCTGAACGTGGAGTGGCACTTCGGCGGCACCTACGGCGATGTTGAACTGCCCGTGATAGAATGCGGCGGCACCATAAGCCTGAGCAGATAAGCACCCCCGCTTTGCCGCCTGTCTTTCCGCCCCCTCCGCCCTTGGGGGCTTTTGGAAACGAGCTTTACACAGAAAGAGGCCAGAGCCATGCGCAGCCAGGAACAGATAAACGAGATAGTGCGGCTCCTGCTGGAGGAGTATCCCCAGGCGGATTGTACGCTGGACTGGAGAAAGGACTATGAGCTGCTTTTCTCCGTGCGGCTCGCCGCCCAATGCACGGACGAGCGGGTGAACCGGATAACGCCCGCCCTGTTCGCCCGCTTTCCCAGCCTTGAGGACTTTGCCCGGGCGGATGTGGAAGAGGTGGAGAAATATGTCCATTCCTGCGGCTTCTACAGGGCCAAGGCCCGGGACATCGTGGCCTGCGCGAGGGTCCTGCTGGAAAAGCACGGGGGCGAGCTGCCCCGGACCATGGAGGAGCTGACGGCGCTGCCCGGAGTGGGGCGGAAGACCGCGAACCTCATTCTGGGGGACGTGTTCAAGGTCCCCGGCTCCACCGTGGTGGACACCCACTGTATCCGCATAAGCAACCGCCTCGGCATAGTGGACGGTCTGAAAGACCCGGTGAAGATAGAGATGGCCCTGAGAAAGGTCCTGCCGCCGGAGAGCTCTTCCGATTTCTGCCACTGCCTGGTCCTCCATGGCCGGGCTGTATGCGACGCGCGAAAGCCCCTCTGCGAAGGCTGCTGCCTCCGTCAGCTCTGCAAATTTTGCGAGGACGGCGCCGCGGAGTGAAAAGTCCTGTTTTAAAAGCGATAAAGCTTTTAAAACAGGGCTTTTCTATTTTAGTATTTTGCGGAAAAAAAGTAGAAAAAAGCTGGGCTTTATGTTAGAATAGAGTGAATATTCGCGGTCTCCGGCCGGTTTTTGGGAAAGCCGGGGCACCGGGGAGAGATCTACATCAAATTTCATCTGCTGAAGGAGAAATCATCATGATCGCGTACTATCAGATAAGAAGCACTCTGTCCCAGGTGGACGACAGCAGTATCAATGGCTTTTTGGACCCGCTCGCGGCCTCTCTGGGAGAGGAGCTGGAGCCTGTCTCTCTGGAGCGCTATCTGGAGGAGGATTTTGCCCTGCTCTATGTGGCCTCCGGCGGCAGCGAGGGCTTTTTCCTGGATATCTTTGAAAAGCTGAAGGACCGGCACTGCTATATCCTCACCAGCGGCGAGACCAATTCACTGGCCGCCTCCATGGAGATACTCAGCTTCCTGAACAAAAACGGCGGCAGCGGCGAGATCATCCACGGCGACGTCCGCTATCTCACCCGCAAGATACGCAGCCTCGCGAACTCCCACCGGGCCCTTGCCAGCCTGAAGGGCAAGCGGATAGGCAGCATTGGCGCCCCCTCCGACTGGCTGATCGCCAGCAGCTACAGCCCCGAGATGCTGGAGAAGAAGCTGGGCCTGGGCTTTGTGAGCATAAGCATGGACGAGCTTTTCGCCGAATATGAAAAGAAGGAATATACCGAGAACGAGTATACCCGGCTCTTCAAGAGCAAGGACTTTGACCGGCAGGAGCTGGAGAAGGCCCTTTGGGTCTATGGCGCGGTGAAGCGCCTGTGCGATAAATACGGGCTTTGCGGCGTGTCGCTGCGCTGCTTCGACCTGCTGGACAGCATCCACAGCACCGGCTGCCTGGCCCTGGCTATCCTGAACGCCGAGGGTATATGCGGCGGCTGCGAGGGGGATGTGCCCGCCCTCATCTCCATGGCGATCCTCGGCGCTGTCACCGGCGAGCCCATGTTCCTCTGCAACGCCAACCGCTTCGACAGCGCCAGCGGCGAGGCTCTTTTCGCCCACTGCACCATCCCCACCACCATGCTCAGGGACTTCTGCCTGAACACCCATTTTGAATCCGGCATAGGCGTCGCCGTTCAGGGCACTTTCGACGAGAGCGACTGCACCATCTTCAAGTGCGAGGGCGATCTGTCCCGCTTCTTCGTGCAGGAGGGGCGGCTTGAGAGCGTGCCCTTCAGCGAGATGCTCTGCCGGACCCAGGTGAAGCTGCATCTGGACGACTTCAGCTACTTCCTCACCAGGCCCATCAACAACCACCACATCATCTGCAAGGGCCATCACGCAGAGGCGGTGGAGGCCTTCTTCCAGCTTATTCAGGCCTGAGGGGCCTTCCAAATAAACAAACAGGGGGCGTCAACTTGGCAAAAGAATATGTGGACATGAACACGCCGGTCATCGAAATGCGGGATATCGTCAAGAGATTCGGCAATTTCACAGCGAACGACGGCATAAATCTTACAGTGCACAAGGGCGAGATCCACGCCATCCTCGGCGAAAACGGCGCGGGCAAATCCACGCTGATGAACCAGCTCTATGGCCTGCTCAAGCCCAGCTCCGGCCAGATACTTGTCAATGGCAGGCAGATAGAAATGAACACGCCCAGAGACGCCATTGACGCGGGCATTGGCATGGTGCACCAGCACTTCATGCTTGTGCAGCCTTTCACCGTGACAGAGAACATCGTCCTCGGCACAGAGCCCAGAAAGGGCCTGGCCCTGGACATGGAGACCGCCAGGAAGAACGTGGTGGAGTTTTCCGAGCGCTATGGCCTGGCCATAGATCCGGACGCCAGGATAGAGGATATCTCCGTCAGCATGCAGCAGCGGGTGGAGATCCTGAAAGCCCTGTACCGGGGCGCAGATATCCTCATCCTGGACGAGCCCACCTCCTCCCTCACTCCCCAGGAGATAGAAGAGCTCATCGCCATCATGCGAAACCTCACCCGGGACGGCAAAAGCATAATCCTTATCACCCACAAGCTCCGTGAGATAAAAGAGTCTGCGGACTTCTGCACCATCATCCGCCAGGGAAAATATATGGGCACCGTGGACGTGGAGACTGTGAACGAAAGCCAGCTCGCCAGCCTGATGGTGGGTCGGAACGTGACCTTCAAGGTGGATAAGCCCGAGCAGGAGCCGGGAGATGTGGTGCTGGATGTGAAAGACCTGCACTGCAATGACTACCGGGATATAGAGGTGGTCAAGGGCCTGAACCTTCAGGTCCGCCGGGGCGAGATCGTGGGTATCGCCGGCATCGACGGCAACGGCCAGACCGAGCTGGTGGAGGTCATCACCGGTCTGCGGCGGGGCAGTTCCGGCCAGGTCCTGGTGAACGGGGAGGACGTGTTCAACAAGGCGCCCAGCTTCGGCTTCAGCAAGGGGGTGTCCAGCATACCCGCCGACAGGCAGAAGCACGGCCTTATCCTGGATTTCACCATCGAGGACAACCTCATCCTCCAAAACTACAGCCGCGAGCCCTATTCCAGGCACAGCATCTTCAAGCGCGAGAATATAAGCGCCCACGCCACCAGGTCCATAACAGACTTTGACATTCGCCCCCAGAACAGTGAAAAGCGGGCCGCGGGCACCCTCTCCGGCGGGAACCAGCAGAAGGTCATCATCGCCAGGGAGGTGCAGAACGACAAGGATCTGCTCATCGCCGTGAACCCCACCCGGGGCCTGGACGTGGGGGCCATAGAGTATGTTCACAAATACATAGTGGACCAGCGCAACAAGGGCAAGGCGGTGCTCCTGGTCTCCTTCGAGCTGGACGAGATCATGAGCCTTTCTGACACCATAGACGTTATTTTCGACGGCCAGATCGTCAGCTCCATCCCCGGAAAAGAAGCCAACGAGAACGAGCTTGGCCTGATGATGGCGGGAGGCGGAAAAAATGGATAATAAAAAAAGCATACTGATGACGATCTCTGAAAACCGCTTTCTCCACATCCTTATCTCCATTATCCTGGGCTTCGTCGTGGGGGCGCTGTTTTTGGTGAGCATGGGCCTGTCCGTGGGCGACGCTTACGGAAGACTGCTCAGCAGCGTGACGGGGATAAAGGGCTTTTCCTATGTGGTGGTATACTCCATCCCGTATATAATGACCGGTCTGTCAGTGGCCTTTTCCTTCAAGACCGGCGTTTTCAACATCGGGGCCGAGGGCCAGTTCGTCATGGGCTCCATGGCGGCGGCGGTGGTGGGCATTTTGTTCGGCAGCCTGCCGAAGGCCCTGCTCATCCCCCTGTGCTTCATGGCCGCCATGCTGGTGGGCGCTCTCTGGGGCGTGATAGTGGGCCTGCTGAAGACCAAGTGGGGCATAAACGAGGTCCTGTCCATGATAATGTTCAACTGGATAGCCTTCTACCTGTCAAATTTCATCGCCGGTATCCCCGCCATTCACAGCGAGGGCACGGCCGAGGCCACAAGGAACATCTCTGAAAACGCCAGCACCCTCTTATCCAAAGACTTCATCAGCCAGGTGGGGCTGTGTCCCACGGCCAACTGGGGCATACTTGTGGCCATGGCGGCCATGGTCCTGGTCTGGTTCATCATCTACAAGACCACCCTGGGCTACAGGCTCAAGGCCGTTGGCTTCAACAGGTCAGCCGCGGAATACGGCGGCATAAACGTGAACCGCTCCATCCTCACGGCCCTGGCCATATCCGGCGCTCTGGCCGGCCTGGGCGGTGCCCTCCAGCTAATGGGCATGGGCAATCGCATAAGCGTTTTCGCGAGCCAGGAGGGCTTCGGCTTCGCGGGGATAGTGGTGGCCCTGATGGGCTGCTCAAACCCCTTTGGGGTCCTGGTGGCCGGCGTTTTCTACGGCGCTCTTATCTATGGCGGAAGCAAGCTGAACCTGGTGGGTGCGCCCACCCAGCTCGTGAACGTGATCGTGGGCACGGTGGTGCTGTTCATCGCCGTCTCCGTGGTGTTTGAACGGATCAAATACATCCAGAAAAAGCCCAAGCCCGGCAAAAAGCCGGATACTCCCCCGGCGGATACGAAGGGGACAGAGGACAAAAAGGAGGGTGACAGCAAATGACGGAGTTTATAAGCGAATTCGGCATAATCCTCTATGCCACCCTTGTATATACCCCGCCCCTGCTCTACGCGGCCCTGGGCTCCTGCTTTTCCGAGGTGTCCGGCGTTGTGAACATCGGCATCGAGGGCATGATGACCGCCGGGGCCTTCACCGGCACGGTGGTGGCCTATTTCACCGGCAACCCCTGGATAGGCTTTATCTGCGGCGGTCTCGCGGGCATGCTCTTCGGGGCCATCCACGCCTATGCCACGGTGAATCTGGGAGCGGACCAGACCATTACCGGCACCGCCATAAACCTGCTGGGCCCGGGTATCGTCATCATGATAGCCAAGGTGCTCTTTAACTCCACCGACTCTATACCGCTTACGGCGGAGCAGAAGATCCCCATGCTCTTCAGGGGCGTGTTCGACACGAGCACGGTCTTTGGCCGCTTTATGGACAATGTATTTGCCAACTATGCCACCACCTATCTGGTGTTTTTCGCGGTGATACTGGTCTGGTTCATCTTCTACAAGACCCGCTTCGGCCTGCGGCTGAGAGCCTGCGGCGAGCACCCCCAGGCCTGCGAGACCCTGGGCATAAACGTTATTGCCACCCGCTTCATCTGCGTGTGCGTATCGGGCTTCATGTCCGGCCTGGGCGGGGCCTGCGTCACCATGGCCACTTCCAACCAGTTCAGGCCCATCTCCATCGTGGGCCAGGGCTTCATCGCCATTGCCGCCGTTATCTTCGGCAAGTTCCGTCCCCAGGGCGCCCTGCTGGGCTGTCTGCTCTTTGGCTTCTGCTCCGGCCTGAAGGTGGTGCTGGGCGGTTCCTCCGGCGTGAACATGCACCTTATCTCCATGATCCCCTATGTGGTCACGGTGATAGTGCTGGTCCTCTTCGTGGGCAAGTCCCGGGTCCCCTCCGCCAACGGCAAGCCCTATCTCAAATCCAAATAAGCTAAAAAATCGCTTATATACAAGCTAAAAGGAGACTCTTCCGGAGAAGCGTCTCCTTTTAGCCTGTCAAAAAATGCCTGTGACTATTCGCCTTCCCTGGCCGTTGAGGGCCTCATATATACCGTCGGTCTCCCGGCGCGCCTTTTTCTCGGGCGCGCCGGGTGTTTTTTCTCTGTTCTGCCCAGCAGATACTCGGGGCTCACCCCAAGCTCCCCGGCCAGCAGCTCCAGCTCCCGTCCGCTTCGCCCATAGCCTCCCTTGCGCAAAGGGAGGTGGCACGGCGCAAGCCGTGACGGAGGGATCGCGATGTGGTGCCGCCCATAAACGATCCCTCAGTCAGCTTCGCTGACAGCTCCCTTTACGCAAGGGAGCCAAGGGGGCTGGGTGCC
>DBGBEC010000165.1:0-4662 GCA_048477415.1 Candidatus Limivicinus sp.
GGGCTGAAACCAGGCGAGAACGCACAGAAGCGAGAGCAGGGCGCAGCGCCAGAGCTTTGAGGGGATAAAATACCAGACGAAGCCCAGGACTATTATGCCCAGAGAATATTCCACCTCAAGAGGAGAGCGGACAAAGGCAAAGATCAGCTCCCTTGCCAGTTCAAAGCCCTGACGGCCCAGGGCATAGGCAAACTTCTCCGCCAGGCAGACCAGCACCGTGAGAAGCAGCAGGAGCAGGGGGCCTTTCAGGGCTTTTTTCAGGTTTTTCTCCTTCAGCCCGGCCAAGGCTCCCTCCGCCGCCATCACCCACAGGGTCGTCCATGCAAAGCTTTGAAAAATATTGCCGAAAGAACAGCCCAGGGCCCAGCCGATAAGGGCCCCCGGCAGCCCGGCACAGACGGAGGCGATGTACATGCGCTTTAGAAATCTGCCTCTGTCCCGGGTATATCTCAGGCTCTCCACCAGGCAGAAGAGAAATATTGGGGCGGCGATCCGGCCAACAAGGCGCAGATCCCCCCTTATGGGCGAGAAGAGCGGTAGATCACCCCAGTATGCCCCGATATGGTCTATGGTCATTATTACAAGGGCGATAAGCTTCAGCGCTGTGGCTGACAGCCCGGGAAGCTCCCTTCTGTTTTCCACTCTCGCGCCTCCTTTCCCGGAGCAGGCTTCTCTGCGTGGCCTGCTCCCGCAGAGAAGCTTTTACATTCTGAAAATACTGCCGTCTTTCGGCGGCAGTATTTTCAGAATGGTGTTTTTACTTGTTAAGTGCCTCGTTCACGGCCACGGCTACGGCCACGGTAGCGCCGACCATGGGGTTGTTGCCCATGCCCAGGAAGCCCATCATCTCAACATGGGCGGGCACGGAGGAGGAGCCGGCGAACTGAGCGTCGGAATGCATGCGGCCCATGGTGTCGGTCATGCCGTAGGAGGCGGGGCCGGCGGCCATGTTGTCCGGGTGCAGGGTGCGGCCGGTGTCGCCGCCGGAGGCCACGGAGAAGTATTTCTTGCCCTGCTCGACGCACTCTTTCTTATAGGTGCCGGCCACAGGGTGCTGGAAGCGGGTGGGGTTGGTGGAGTTGCCGGTGATGGAGACGTCCACGCCTTCGGCGTGCATGATGGCCACGCCCTCGCGCACGTCGTCCGCGCCATAGCAGCGTACATTGGCCCGCTCACCCTCGGAATAGCGGATCTCGCGGACGGTTTTCAGCTCGCCGCTGTAGTAGTCGAACTGGGTCTGGACATAGGTGAAGCCGTTTATACGGGATATGATCTGGGCGGCGTCTTTGCCAAGGCCGTTGAGGATGACGCGCAGAGGCTGCTTGCGGGCCTTGTTGGCGTTTTTGACGATGCCGATAGCGCCTTCCGCGGCGGCAAAGGACTCGTGCCCGGCCAGGAAGGCAAAGCACTTGGTCTCGTCGCTGAGGAGCATTGCGCCCAGATTGCCATGGCCCAGGCCCACCTTGCGGTCCTCCGCCACAGAGCCCTCCAGGCAGAAACTCTGAAGGCCCAGGCCGATGAGCTTCGCGGCCTCGGCAGCAGTCTTTGCGCCGGCCTTTATGGCGATGGCGGCACCCACGCAATATGCCCAGCAGACGTTTTCAAAGCATATGGGCTGTATGCTCTTGGCTATCTCATAGGGATCGATGCCATGGGCCTTGCAAATTTCCCGGCTCTCTTCCACGGAGCCAATGCCGTACTGGGAGAGGACGGCGTTTATTTTCTCAATTCTTCTGTCGTAATTTTCAAACAGAGCCATTATATCGTCCTCCTTCTCTTATTCGTGGCGCGGGTCTATGTACTTGACCGCGGCGTCCCACTGGCCGTAGTGGCCGGTGGCCTTCCTCATGGCCTCGTTCGCGTCGTCGCCCTTTTTGATGAAGTCCATCATCTTGCCCAGGCTCACAAACTCATAGCCAATGATCTCATCCTCGGCGTTCAGGGCCATTTTGGTGACGTAGCCCTCGGTGAGCTCCAGATAGCGGGGGCCCTTTTCCTTGGTGGCGAACATGGTGCCTATCTGTGAGCGAAGGCCCTTGCCCAGGTCCTCAAGAGAAGCGCCCACTGCCAGGCCGCCCTCGGAAAAGGCGGACTGAGACCGGCCGTAAACTATCTGAAGGAAGAGCTCGCGCATGGCGGTGTTTATAGCGTCGCACACGAGGTCGGTGTTCAGAGCCTCGAGTATGGTCTTGCCGATGAGTATCTCGGAGGCCATGGCGGCGGAATGGGTCATACCGGAGCAGCCCAGGGTCTCCACCAGGGCCTCTTCGATGACGCCGTTTTTGATGTTGAGAGTCAGCTTGCAGGCACCCTGCTGGGGAGCGCACCAGCCGATGCCGTGAGTGAAACCGGAAATGTCCCCGATCTCCTTGGCCTGGACCCACTTGCCCTCCTCGGGGATGGGCGCGGGACCGTGATAGGCCCCCTTGGCGACAGGGCACATATGCTGTACTTCGGTAGTATAAATCATAGTGATTTCCCTTCTGTATTTTTATTTTATTGTTTGATAAGGCTCTCTCCGCTCATCTGGGCGGGCTTTTCAAGGCCCATCACCTGAAGGATGGTAGGGGCGATGTCAGCCAGGCGGCCGGGACGGAGCTCCAGGCCCTTTTCACACAGGGCGAAGGGCACGGGGTTCGTGGTGTGGGCGGTATTCACCTTGCCGGAGACGTCGAACATGCAGTCGGCATTGCCGTGGTCGGCCGTCACCATAAGGACACAGCCGCTCTGCTTTTCGCACTGGGCCATTATCCGGCCCATGCAGGCGTCCACCGTCTCTACCGCGGTGACGGCAGCGGACATGACGCCGGTGTGGCCTACCATGTCGCAGTTGGCAAAGTTGCAGACGATAAGGTCATAGCTGCCGGAGGCGATGGCCTCCACGCATTTGTCCGCCACCTGCTCCGCGCTCATTTCAGGCACCAGGTCATAGGTGGGGTAGTCCTTGGGGGAGGGCACCAGACAGCGCTCCTCGCCCTCGGCCTGCTTTTCAACTCCGCCGTTGAAGAAGAAGGTGACGTGGGCGTATTTCTCGGTCTCCGCCACTCTGAACTGTCTGAGCCCCATGGCGCTCACATAGTCGCCCAGAGTGTTTTCAATAGTCTCAGGCGGGTAGGCGATGGGCAGGGGCAGGGCCTCGTCATACTGGGCGGTGCAGACATAGGACAGGGGGAAAACAGTCTTCTCCCGCTTGAAGCCGTCAAAGTCCGGCAGGTTCAGGGCCCAGGTCATCTCCCTGGCCCTGTCCGGGCGGAAATTCATAAAGATAACGCTGTCGCCCTGGTTTATGACACCTTCGGGGCAGAGCACCACCGGTTTTACAAATTCGTCGGTGAGCCCGGCCTCATAGCTGAGCTCCACCGCGCGGACCGGGTCGCTCTCCTGCCGGCCCCGGCCAAGGACGATGGCGTTATAGCCCTCTTCCACCCGCTCCCAGCGCTTATCCCTGTCCATGCCGTAGAAGCGGCCCTGGACGGTGGCGATGGAGGCGTTGCCCAGCTCCAGGCATTTATCCTGAAGCTGCTTTACAAAGCCGGCCCCGCTCTTTGGGGCCACGTCACGCCCGTCGAGGAAGCAGTGGACATAGACCCGGCCCAGGCCCCGGGCCTTGGCCATGTCCAAAATGGCGAAAATGTGGCTGAGGTGGCTGTGAACGCCGCCGGTGGAGAGAAGGCCCATGATATGCAGAGCCTTTCCCCCGGCCTTGGCATCGTCCATGGCCTTGATGTATACGGGGTTTTCAAAGAATTTGCCGCTGCTTATCTCCTGGCTTATCTTTGGCAGGATCTGAAACACCACCCGGCCCGCGCCGATATTGGTGTGCCCCACCTCGGAGTTGCCCATCTGCCCCTCGGGCAGGCCTACATCCAGCCCGGAGGCGGAGAGGCTCGTGCAGGGGTTCTGGGAAAACAGCCTGTCAAGATTGGGGGTTTTGGCCTGGGTTATGGCGTTCCCCGGGCCGGGCTCGGCAAGGCCATAGCCATCGAGAATGATGAGAACAGCTTTTTTGTTCATGTTCCGTCCTTTTCTCTTTTTATTCCTGCTCGGTGGCGGCAACTATGGCGGCAAAGTCCGCGGGCTTAAGGGAGGCTCCGCCAATAAGGCCGCCGTCGATGTCGGGCATGGCGAGAAGCTCCTTGGCGTTCTTGGCGTTCATGCTTCCGCCATAGAGTATGCTCAGCGCCCGGGCGGGGCGTGCGCCGTATATCTTGCGCACCACGGCCCGGATACCCTCGCAGACCTCCTGGGCCTGCTCGGCAGTGGCGGTCTTGCCGGTGCCGATGGCCCAAATGGGCTCATAGGCGATCACGCAGCGGCGAAGCTGGCTGGCCTCGATACCGCTGAGAGCGGCCTTCACCTGATAAGCGACATACTCCATGGTCAGGTCCATCTCCCGCTGCTCCAGGCTCTCGCCCACGCAGATTATGGGGACGATGCCCTTTTCTATAAGGGCCTTGGCCTTGGCGTTTACCAGCATGTCGCACTCGCCGTGATACTGGCGGCGCTCGGAATGGCCGACGATGCAGTATTTCGCGCCCACATCCGCAAGCTGGCTTGCGGATATCTCGCCGGTATAGGCGCCTTTTTCATATTTGGAAACGTCCTGGGCGCCGGCGGCGATCTTCAGCTCTCTGCCGGCCTTTATCATGGCGGGGACCATGA
>DBGBEC010000166.1:0-3486 GCA_048477415.1 Candidatus Limivicinus sp.
CGCGCCCATCGCGCTGGAGGCCAGAAGCGCAACATATCCCGCTCCGCCGGAAAAACGGCCGACCAGCGCCACGATAATGTCTATCATGTCCTGGATGATCCCCGACTTTTCAAATATCGCGCCGAACACGATAAACGCCGCGATCATGTACAGCGCGTAAAAACTCACCGTACTCATGAAATATTCGCCCAGACTTCCAAGCTTCCCCAGGGCAATGACCACCACAAAAAAGGCCAGGGCCATCGCCTCATACATCGGGCGCTTGAGCACCATAAATGTGAAGATTATTATGCCGATCAGAAGCCCGAAATACAGCCAGTCCATCGCTTCACCCCTTTGTCTCTGTGTTTTTGTGTTGTTTTTCTCTGTTGTACCGCCGCCCGGGCGGCGGCTTTTGTCATTTCATAAAGTCTTTCAGGGAAGCCCTGTACAGCCTTTCAATGTCGTCTCTGCCCACCGGCTCCGGGTTGGTCTCAAGCCTTATGGTCTGGGTCTGCATGAAGTTATCCGTCCATTGCAGGATATCATCCTCAGACACTTCAAGCTTTATATCCGCCCTCATTATCTCTCCGCAGAGATCCGCCAGCTCGTCCACGGATGAAAACCCGCACAGACCGGCGATGTGCTCCACGGCGCTTTTTTCTTTAAAGCTCTTCATATATTCGCCCAAAAAAATCCCGCAGGCCAGGCCATGTGGCACCCGCCTGTGAGCCAGCGGATAGCCCAGGCCGTGAGGAAGGGTGGTGCTTGACTGCATGCAGGCCAGGCCCTGGATGAAGGCGGCCAGCAGCATGCTGTCATAGTCCGCCTCAACGAAGCCCCCATCCTTCAGCTTGTCCTTGAAGCTGCCGAAAAGGCTGAAGCCATATTCCGCAAACATCTTTCCCAGCGGAGTGGAGTCCCGGTGCAGATAGCTCTCTATCCCATGGGCCAGAGCGTCAAATATGCCAGCGTGAAGCAGGAAATCCGGCGAATCCTCGATATACCTGGGGTCAAGAAAGGCGGCCGTGGGATAGGCGTTGTGATACATGCTCCTCTTCGTGTTTATATCAGACCTTGTGAGCACGGCGAAGGGAGTTACCTCCGCTCCGGTACCTGCCGTTGTGGGGACCGTGAAGAGCGGGATGTCCAGCTCGGACTGGAGGGCCGAAGAGGGCTGCCTTTCCCCCCAGAACACCTGATACGGATCCGCCTGGGGCGGATATTTGAGCAGCAGAGCCACAGCCTTCGCCGTGTCGATGGCGGAGCCGCCCCCCACCGCGATGAAAAACTCCGCCTCATATTCACGAAGCTGCGCGGCAAGCTCATCCACCACTTCAACCGGCGGATCAGTCTGGACCCTGTCTATAACAATAAAGTCTATCCCATTTTCGGCAAAGACGCCTTTTATATCCTCCAGGCCCAGGTTGACATGTCCCTGGGGGAAGGCAGTGGTAAAGACCGCAGCCCGTTTTCCGTACTTCTTAAATAAATGCCCATTCTTCCCGATACAGCCCCGCCCAAAGAACATGGCCGTCTGCGAATTATACATAAATGGTCTCATCGCGCGCTCCTTCTATAATCCTTCTCAAGTTCTCCTCAGGTCCTGAACCTTCCGTTCATTGATCGTCTGCATTCTATCATGTTAATTTGCAGATTAACAGCATGCTTTTGTCCGGGCTTCCATAGACAGCGCCTATAATACAGGCAGTTTTTTATTATATCTGTTTTCCCAATGGGAGATATCGCTTTTATATGTTGGTAATTTGGCTATTTGACCATTATAGTGGCAGCAGGACCCCCAAAGAGCTGCATGAAGCAAGAAAAAAGCAAGAAGGAGCTGCACTATGAAATATAAACATTCCTTTGAACCTGTGAAGGTGGGCAGTATCACTCTCAAAAACCGCTACGCGGTGTCGCCCATGGGAGCCAATTTCGGCCAGCTTAACCCGAACGGAGACTATTCTGATAATTTTATCGATTATCTCACCGAGCGGGCCCGGGGCGGTTTCGGCCTGATCACCCTTGGCTCCGCCCAGTGTGAGACCACGGTCAACGGCGCCCATCCCTTTGACGACGCCCAGACCCCTCTGCGCGCGCCAAAGACATTTCGCTACGGCGCGATAAAGCTTACAGACCGGGTGCATAAATACGGCTGCAAGATATTCTTCCAGGATTCCGTCGGCCACGGGCGTATGCGCCTGTTCCAGAAATCCGCCTCCGAGATACCCTATCTGTACAAGCCGGACAGGCTCACCCAGGCCATGACCAGGGAGGAGATAGAGCTGAAGATAGATTCCGCCATAAAGTTAGCGGTCTTGGCCAAATCCTCCGGCTTTGACGGGGTAGAGATCCACGGCATGCACTGGGGATATCTGCTCGACCAGTTCTCCACCCCCACCATGAACTTCAGGGACGACGAATACGGCGGCGACCTGGACGGGAGACTGAACTTTGTCCGAAAGCTTATTGTTGGGATAAAAGAGGCCTGCGGCCGGGATTATCCGGTCAGCATAAGGCTGTCGATAAAGCACTATATGAGCGGCTTCGGCAAGGCCTCCCTCACCGGAGAGAACGAATTCGGCCGCTCTCTTGAGCAGGCGGTGGAGATAGCCAAAAAGCTTGAGTCATACGGTATCGACATGCTCAACTGCAATTCCGGCTGCTATGACGGCTTCTATTACGCCTGCCCCCCCTATTACATGGACCACTGCTACAATTTGGGGCTGGCAAGGGCGATAAAGGACGCCGTATCCGTACCGGTCTTCCTCGCCGGAAAAATGGACGATCCGGAGCTGTGTGAAAGCGCCATCGCCAGGGGCGACATAGACGGCGTTGTCCTTGGACGCGCCTCCCTGGCCGAGCCCCACTATGTTCAGAAGCTGCGCATGGGCCGGGCCGACAGTATCCGCCCCTGCATAAGCTGCCATAACTGCACCGCCACCCTCTTCGACGGCGGTATGCCGATGTGCTCTGTAAACCCCGCGGTCTTCATGGAAAACACCTACGGCATAAGAAGGGCCACAGTCCGGAAAAAGGTCGCCGTTATCGGCGGCGGCGTCGCCGGCATGGAGGCGGCCCGCGTTGCCGCCCTGCGCGGGCACGACGTTACCATCTATGAGCGCGGCGACAGCCTGGGCGGCCACCTCATCGAGGCCGGGAGCCACCCCTTCAAGGACGGCATAGCGAAGCTGAACGACTGGTACAAGGAGGAGCTCGGGTCCCTCGGCGTGAAGCTGGCCTTCGGCCGGGATATGAGCGCCGGAGACATAGCGGAGCTGCGGCCGGATGTGGCCGTGCTCTCCGTCGGCTCAGAGCATTTTGTTCCGCCCATCCCCGGCAGCGACAAGAAGATCGCCTCTGTCTGCCTGGATGTGCTCCTTGGCCGAAAGGAAGTCGGTGAGAATGTCGTGGTAGTCGGCGGCGGGCTGACCGGCAGCGAGCTGGCCTATGACCTGGCCGCTTACGGCAAGAAGAAGGTGACACTGGTGGAAGCGCTGGATGATA
>DBGBEC010000167.1:0-12260 GCA_048477415.1 Candidatus Limivicinus sp.
TTGGCTGGATCTGCGCCAGCACCGAGATAATGGAGAAGATGAATCTCATCGCCCAGGCGGCGGTCCTTCAGACGGCCACCATAAACGCCATGGTCGTCTCCAAGTATCTGGAGATGTTCGACATCGACGAGCACGTGGCCAAGATCCTCCCGGTGTACAAGCACCGCTGCGAGCTGATGATAAACACCATGAAGGAGACCTTCCCCCCCGAGGCCAAGTTCACCGACCCGGACGGCGGCCTCTTCACCTGGGTGGAGCTGCCCGACTATATCAACACCAGGGACCTGGCTCCCAAGGCCCTGGAGATGGGCGTAGCCTTCGTCCCCGGCTCCGGCTTCTATCCCAACGGCGAGACCAAGAACTGCATGCGTCTCAACTACTCCAACTCCACCGATGAGCGGCTGGTAGAGGGCGTGAAGAAGCTGGCCCAGGTCATCAAGGAGGCCCTTAAGTGATGGCGCTTGAACCCGGTATAAAAGGCCTTTGCGAGGTCCTTGTGACAGAGAAGAACACCGCCGCCGCCCTTGGCAGCGGCGAACTGGAGGTCTTCTCCACACCCAGCATGATAGCTCTGATGGAAAAGACCTGCCTCGAGTCTGTAAAGCCCTGCCTTGAAGAGGGCCAGGGCACCGTGGGCGTCCGGCTGGAGGTATCCCACCTGGCGGCCACACCCATGGGCATGACCGTCCGGGCCGAGAGCGAGCTTGTAAGCGTGGAAAAGCGCATGCTCAACTTCACGGTCCGCGCCTGGGCCGGGGAAGAGCTCATCGGCGAGGGCAGCCACCAGCGCTGCATAGTGCAGAACCAGCGCTTCATGGAAAAGGCCATGGCCAAGAGAAAGTAAACACGGCAAACATAGAAAAAGCCATCCGCGGTACTGAACTGCGGATGGCTTTTTCATATATTTTCAGTTTGCAAGTCTGGCCACTGTCTGGGCGTATTCGGACATCATGCCCTCTATCACATCCTCCACAGACTCTATGGAGTGTACGAGACCCACGGTCTGGCCCACGCAGATATAGCCGGTGTTCTCAATGTCCCCGGTCTTATAGAACATCTCGCTGTTCTTCGCGCCGCAGATGTCCGGCTGGACCTGGGAGAAGGGCAGGCCCTGCTTCTCCCGCTCTATAACGCTCTTTACCATGGCGCTGTTATAGACGCGGGTGGTGTTCCTGTAAGAGCGGAGCAGAAGAGCCGTGTCATACTCGCCGACTTTTTCAGCGATGTAGTTCTTCACAGAGTCAAGGACGGGGCACTCCCTGGTAAGCAGGAAGCGGGTGCCCATATACACCCCATCGGCCCCAAGGGCGACGGCGGCGGCGAGCTGGCGGCCGGTGCTCACTCCTCCGGCGCATATGACCGGCACATCCAGCTTTTCAACAAAGGTGGGAGTGAGGACCATGGTGCCGATGTCGTTTTCACCCGGGTGCCCGGCGCACTCGAAGCCGTCCGCCACCACCATATCGCAGCCGGCGGCCTGGGCCTTAAGGGCGTGCTTCAGGATGGTGCACTTATGGATCCAGGTTATCCCGGCGGCCTTTATCCGCTCTAAAAGCTCCGGCTTCAGCAGCAGGCCCGCCGTCTCTATCACGGGCACCTTTTCCTCCACGCAGATTCGGACATAGCCCTCGAAATCGGGCACGAAGCTGGAGGGGAGATTGGTGATGTTCACGGCGAAGGGCTTGTCAGTAAGGCGGCGTATCTCCTTCACCTCCGCGCGCAGGTCCTCCGCGGTGGCGCAGCTTGAGGATGAGATTATGCCCAGGCCGCCCGCCTTGGACACGGCGGCGGCCAGGGGGGCCATAGCTATCCACTGCATGCAGCCCTGGATTATGGGGTATTTTATGCCCAGCTTCTCGGTAAGGGCGGTTTTCAGTTCAGTCATATCAGTATACCTCCAGAAGTATAAAGTTTGTCTGCCTCCCGGGAAGGCCCCGGGAGGCCATTTTTCAGACGGTGTATGGGAAGAAATGCAGCACCAGCGGGTAGCCCACGACGAAATAGAGAACTATCATGATCACCATGAGTATGGACCCGTATTTCACCTGGAAGCCGACCTTCGTCCAGCCCGCGCCGGAGGCCAGACCAGCCGCCGGGCAGGAGCTGGGCAGCGCGAAGGCGCTGTTGCAGCCGGCCGCTATCAGCAGGGCTATAGCCACCGGGTTCACCCCGCTCACAGCCATGGCGATTGGGATGATGACCGCGTACATGGAGGAGGTCAGGGTGTTGGAGACGCAGTTTGTCATAACGTTTATAAAGATTATCACGCAGAGCGCAAAGACCGCGGGGCTCATGCCGCTGAGCACGGGGCTGAGGCTGGCGGTGAGCCACTGGGTGATACCCACGGTCTCAAGGCCGAAGATGTAGGCGGTGCCCATAACGGCGGTCATCATGAAGACGGAGCCCCAGGGGATACGGCGGCAGCAGTCACGGTAGTCGAGCATGGGCTTGTCCTCATACTTTATCATGCACAGGACAGCGCAGGCCACCATGGGCGGGATACCGGAGCCAAGAGAGCTCATCCAGGCTCCAACGGGCTTGAGGAAGGGCACCATGCTTATGATCTCGGGGAAGCACCAGATAACGATAACAGCGCCATAGACGAGGAGGATGGTGAGCTCCTGCTTTGAGAAGGGCTTGAGAGTGGCCTTAAGGGCGTCGATATCCAGGTCGGCCATTTTGCTCACATCGGGCTTTATAATGAAGCGGAACACCAGTATCCAGCCCAGGAAGAACAGCACGCCCAGGATAAGGAAGATCATGGAGAACTGGCCGTAGGTTACGGTCACGCCGAAGTCTTCAAATATATTGGTAAATATCGCGGGGATGAGGACGTGGGAGATGGGGGTGAAGGCCATAGCGCCCTGAGCCATCCAGAAAATGCCTATCATGGTGGCCTCTACCACCCGGTCGCCTTTTTTATAGCCGGTCATGTTGAACATTTCCTCGGCAATGGCCATAAAGAGGACGCAGATGGCGGAGGAGGTGGACACAAGGCCCATGAGGATGACCGCCAGGAAGAACATGGTCATAATGCGCCAGGGTCTGCCCTTGTTGCGGCGGGCGGTGACAAAGGCCAGGGCGAAGCGCCTTGTAAGGCCGGTGTCTGACATGACCATGTTCAGCATGAAGGCGCAGACCAGGAAGGGCACCATAACATTGCCCCAGGTCTTGGCAAAGAGATTAGCGCCGGAACACACTCCCGTCATGCCCACGATGCCCACAAAGAGCAGGCTGGGCCAGCCGATATCCACCTTTATCCACAGATAAAGGGTGGCGAGGAAAATTCCCATCACGCCCATGCCGCCCCTTGTAATGGGCGCGGGGGCGGGTATGACAAACTGGAACAGCAGGTATACCACCAGCACAATGGCCATGTCAATATACCATTTTTTCATAGATCTTGACTTTTCCACAATAAAACCTCCTGTAAATTCCCTGTAACAGCCCGGGCTTTCCGGACGATCACTGTTTTTTGAACATGGAAGACCATTCCTCTTCCTTCCGGTCTATCTTCTCCCGGCTCCAGCCGTACTGCTCGAGCAGCTCATAGTTGTGCTCGCCCAGGTCCGAGGCCCGCTTCATCTCCATGGGGGTCTTGGAGAACTTTATCCAGGGACCTCTGGCCTTATAGCTCCTGTGCTCCTTATAGCTGGGGGGCAGCTCCAGTTCGGTGAGAGTTCCCCGGTCCCAGAGCACCTGGTCGTGGGCCACCTCGTTGACCGACCTTATCTTGCAGCAGGCCACACCCGCCCGGTCCAGAATGTCCGTTGCCTGGGTAATAGTGTCAAAGGAGCTGAGCCAGGCCTGGATGATCTCCTCGAGCTGGGCGATATTTTCCGCCCTTTTGCCGTTTGTGGCAAAGCGCTCGTCATCCATGAGCTGGGGCATTTCCATCGCGCCGCAGAGCTTCTGCCACTGGCTGCCGCTGAAGGCCGCTATTATGACCCGCTCTCCCTTGTCGCTGCGGTATACGCCGTAGGGGGCCAGGGTGTTGTGATGGCGGCCGGCTCTTGTGGGCTTCAGGTCCAGGGTGGCGGCCCCCTCGATGGGAGTCATGACGCTTACAAGACCGTCCAGCAGGGATACATCCACATACTGGCCCTCGCCGCTGATCTTCTTATAGTACAGGGCGGTCATTATCCCCGCGTAGGCGTTGAAGGAACAGACATAGTCACCTATGGCGGTGCCGCTTTTCACCGGGTCTCCGTCCGGTTCGCCCTGCATGTCCATAAAGCCGCTCATTCCCTGGGCGATAACGTCGAAGCCGGGCCGCCAGGAATAGGCACCGGTCTGGCCGCAGGCTGAGATGGAGCAGTACACTATCCCGGGATTCAC
Source organism: Candidatus Limivicinus sp. (assembly GCA_048477415.1). Taxonomy (GTDB): domain Bacteria; phylum Bacillota; class Clostridia; order Oscillospirales; family Oscillospiraceae; genus Limivicinus. Next base: position 4,339 of record DBGBEC010000167.1, read on the forward strand.
CCTCTGCACCGACTCATAGTCCAGTCCGAACTTCTTCATCTGGCCGGGCTTGAAGGATTCCACCACAACGTCCGCCCCGGCTATCATGCGCAGGAGAAGCTCCTGGGCCTCCGGGTCCTTCATGGACAGCTCAACGGATTTTTTGCCCCTGTTGTACCAGTTGAAATTCAGGGATCTTCCCTCCAGCCGGGGCACGTTCGCCCGGGAATCGTCTCCGGCCACCGGCCGCTCTATTTTTATCACTTCCGCGCCCATGTCGGCCAGCATGGCCGTGGCGCAGGGGCCGGCCACATTGTTCGTAAAGTCTATGACCTTTATGCCTTCAAGTACCTTCATTGCTCTCCTCCCGCCGCCTGTAGGCGGCGCTGATAAGTATTTTCATTTCCGCTCTTCCCGGCGGCGCTGTATCTCCCTTATGAGCGCGGGGATGACCGCGTTCAGGTCCGCCGCCGCGCCATAGTCGGAGATGTCGAATATGGGGGCGGAGGGGTCTTTGTTTATGCTCAGGATACAGCCCGCGCCTTTCATGCCTATCTGATACTGGACGGAGCCGGATATGCCGGCGTTTATGATAAGCTCGGGCTGTACTGTGGCCCCGGACTGGCCTATCTGCCGTTCGTGAGGCAGAAGTCCCGCGTCCACCAGGGGCCTGGAGGCGGCAAGCTGACCGCCAAGAGCCCGGGCCAGTTCATGAAGGGGTCGGAGGGCCTCTTCGTCCTTCACGCCCCGGCCGCCGCTGACAATGAGCTGGGCCTTGTCTATGGGGATCTGGGCGTTCTCCTTCCGCTCCCGGGACAAAAGCCGGTAGGCTCCGTCCTCCTCAAGCTCCATGTGCTCCTCGACGATCTCCCCCTGCCTTGAATAGTCCGGAGCCGGGGCGGGGAAAAGCCCCGTGCGCACGGTGGCCATCTGCGGCTTCGCCTGGGGTATGCATATATGGGCCATGAGCGAGCCGCCATAGGCCGGGGTGGTCTGGCAAAAAGCCCCCTCCCCGTCATATTCCAGGTCCACCGCGTCCGCCGTAAGGCCGGTCTTCAGGCTTACCATCAGCCTGGGGGCGAGCTCCCTGCCCAGGGCCGTGGCGGGGAAGAGGATGATGTCCGGCCGGTGCTTCTGAGCCAGGGCGCTCAGGGCTTTTTGGTATACCCGGGGCGAATAATCGGCCAGGGCCGGGTTCTCCAGCAGGATCACCTGGTCCGCCCCGGCGGCGATGAGCTCTGCCGCCATGGGTCTCAGCTCAGTGCCCAGCAGCAGGGCGCTGATCGTCTGGCCGTCTGTCTCTTTAAGCTTCCGGGCCTTTCCCAGCACCTCGAAGACGGCGGGGTTCATCCGCCCCTCCTCCCGCTCGGCAAAGACCCATATTCCCTTCCATGTGCTTCCTTCCATAGCGCCTCCTCATATAATGTGCTTCTCTGCCAGAAGCTCCGCTATCTGCCGGGCTATATCATCGGCGCTGCCCTCAAAGAAGCGGGTGTCTTTCCGCCGCCGCTCCGGCTCGAAGACCCGCTTTGTAACCGAGGGGGAACCGGCCGTGCCGATCCTGTCAGGCTCCGCTTTTAGGTCCGCCGCCGTCCAGATGCTTATGGGCTTCCGGCCCGCGCGCATTATGTCCATGACGCTGGGGTATCTGGGCCGGTTCAGACCCAGGGGAACGGTTATAAGGGCGGGCAGGGCCACGCTAAGCCGCTCGATCTTGTCCTCCCGCTCCCTGAGACACAGGGCCCGGCCATCTTCGATCTCTATTGAGCTTGCAAGGCAGAGCTGGGGTATATCCAGCCAGGCGGCGGTGGCGGGGCCCGTCTGGGCGGTGTCTCCGTCAGAGGCGCTGCGGCCAAAGAGCAGCAGATCAAAGTCGCCTATCTTCTCCGCCGCCTTCGCCAGGGTGTAGGACGTGGCCAGGGTATCCGCCCCGCCGAAGGCCCGGTCTGAAAGCAGACAGGCCTGGTCACAGCCCATGGCAAGGGCGGTCTTCAGCACCTGGGCCGCCTGGGGCGGCCCCATGCTGATGGCGGTAATGGTCCCGCCGTACTTCTCTTTGAGCTCAAGGGCGGCCTGGACGACGTTTTCATCGTTGGGGTTCATCCTCCCTGCCGCTCCGTCCCGCACAAGGTTTCCGGTGGCCGGGTCAAGCTTCACGCTCTCCGCCTCCGGCACCTGCTTTACAAAAACAAGAGTTTTCATTCAGCGCTCCATTTCAGGTATAGAGTATGTCGCCGGAGATTATCTTCCGCTGTATCTGGTTGGTGCCCTCGAAGATCTGATATATCTTCGCGTCGCGGAAACGCTTTTCCACCGGATAATCCCGGCAGTAGCCATAGCCGCCCAGTATCTGTACAGCGTCGGTGCAGACCTGCATGCCTATGTCCGAGGCGAAGACCTTGGAGGCGGAGGCAAGGCGAGTGTCGGTAATGCCGGCGTCGGCGCATTTGCAGGAGTGCCACACCATCTGCCGCGCGGCCTCCAGCTTTATGTACATATCCGCCAGCATGAAGGACACGCCCTGGTTCTTGCAGATGGGCTTGCCGAAGGTCTCTCTGGTCTTGGAGTATTCCACCGCGCACTCATAGGCGTACTGGGCGTTGCCCACGGCCCCGGCGCCGGAGGTGGGTCTTGTATAGCCCAGGGAGCGCTTCACAAGCTCCATGCCCTGGCCCTCGCCGCCTATCATGTTCTTAAGCGGTACCCGCACATCCTCGAAGATGACGTCGTTCGTGCAGGAGCTGCGATAGCCCATCTTGTCCTCGTGCTTGCCGATGGATATGCCCGGGGTGTCTCTGGGTACCAGGAAGCAGGAGATGCCCTTGGCTCTCAGCTCCGGGTCCTTTGTGGCGAAGAGGGTGTACATGTCGGACACCTCGCCGTTGGAGATGAAGCCCTTGGTCCCGTTTATGATAACGCTGTCCCCATCCACCACATAGCTTGTGCGTATGGCGGCGGAGTCGGAACCGGCGTTGGGCTCTGTGAGGGTGAAGGACATGGCTCCGCCCTGGGTCAGGATATCCGCAGCCAGCTTCCAGTGATACTCTGTTCCGGCCACCTTTATGGGGACTATGCCCATGTAGGCCCCGGCCACAGTGCCGGAGAAACCGGCGTCGCCCCGGGCGAGCTCCTCTTTTATAAGGGCGTAGGTAAAGATATCTCCCCCCGCTCCGCCGTATTTTTCCGGCATGGTGAAGGTGGTAAGACCCAGCTCGAAGGCCTCTTTATAGAGCTCCGTGGGGAAACGACCGGTCACGTCGCATTCCTTGCACACGGGGATAATGCGCTCGTCGGCAAAGCGGCGCACCATCTGCTGTATAGCCTGCTGTTCGTCTGTGAGCATGTGGTAATAGTTTTTCATGTTCTTCCTCCTGTTTTCAATAGATTAGTATGGAAAAAGCTTCAAAAGCACGGGGTAAGCCAAGAGCATGTACATGGCGATTATCCAGAGATCCAACAGTATCCCATATTTGAACTGAAAGCCCACCCGGGTCCAGCCGCCGCCGGTGGCCATGCTGGCCGCGGGACAGCCGCTGGGGAACGAGAAAGAGCTGTTGCAGCCGGCGGCCACGAGCAGGGCCACCACGATGGGGTTGCAGCCCTCTATCGTAAGGGCGACGGGGATTATAATGGCGTACATCGAGGCGATGAGGGTGTTCGAGATAAAGTCCGTGGCGATGACCACGAAGGCCACTACCACCAGGGCAAATACCACGGGAGACAGGCCGCCTATCAGGGGCTTAATGGCCGAGGTGAGCCACTGGGTTATGCCGCAGCTCTCCAGACCGAAGATATAGGCCATGCCCATTACCGAGGCCATCATGAAAACGCTGTTCCAGGGCAGCTTCCGGCAGCTCTCCTTAAAGTCCATTATGGGCTTTCCATCCTCGTGGATAAGGCAGAGCAGGCCGCAGGCCACCATCGGCGGTACGGCGGAGCCCAGAGAGCTCATCCAGGCCGCCAGGGCTCCAAGCCCCGGGATAAGCCCCAGCAGATCCGGCAGACACCAGACGCAGATGACCGCCAGGTATATTATGAGGATGGTTTTTTCCTGCTTGGTCCAGGGCTTTATAGTGGCCTTAAGGGCCCCTATGTCCAGGCTCTCTAACTTCTTCACATCGGGTCTTATCACAAAGCGCAGCAGCGCTATCCAGCCCAGGAAAAAGGCCAGGCCGCAGAGGATGAAGCCCGCTGTGTAGCGGCTGTAGCTCACGGTGACGCCGAAGTCCGCCTGGATATACTCAAAGACCATGGGTATGAGCACATGAGAGATGGGCGTGAAGGCCATGGCCCCCTGAGCCACCCAGAAAATACCGACCATCATGGCCTCGGTGAGCCGCTCCCCTTTTTTATAGCCGGTCATTTTGAATATCTCCTCGGCTATGGCCATGAACATCACCGTTATGGCCGAGGAGGTGGACACAAGGCCCATGAGCATGACCGCCAGGAAAAACATGGTCAGAAGCCGCCAGGGCCTGCCGGCGTTGCCTTTGCGTGTTATGAAGAACATGGCGAAGCGCCTTGTGAGGCCGGTCTCTGCCATGACGATGTTCAAAAGGAAAGCGCTTATCAGGAAGGGCACCATGGAGTTGCCCCAGGTCTGGCGGAAAAGCTCTCCCGGGGCGCACACTCCGCTGAAACCTATAAGCCCCAGGAAGAACAGGCTGGGCCAGCCGATATCCACCCTTATCCAGAGATAGACCGTACCAAGAAGTATGCCCACCACGGTCATGCCGCCCCTTGTCATGGGCGCGGGGGCCGGCAGGATAAGGCCGAAAAGGATATAAAGCCCCGCGAAGACTCCCGCGTCGATAAGCCAGCTTCCTCTGCCTTTTGGTTTAGACATACATATCACCTATTTTCCTTTAAACTCCGGTTTTCTCTTTTCAAGGAAGGCGTTTACCGCCTCTTTATAGTCGTCTGTGAGCTCGCAGGTCCCCTGGGCCTCTACCTCGGCCTGCATAAGCTCCGCCCAGACAGAAAACTGGGCCCGGTTTATAAGGCCCTTTATGCCCGCGTAGGCAGCGGAGGGGCCGGAGGAATATTTCCGCACATATTCGTATACCCTATCCTCCAGCAGCTCCGGGGCTACGGCCTCGGTGAAGAGGCCCCAGTCAGCCGCCTCACGGCCTGTGAAAAAGCGGCCGGACATGAACAGCTCCTTCGCTCTTCCGGTGCCCAGGGCCCGGGTGGCCAGCAGGGCCGCCCCTGAGTCGGGCACAAAGCCGATGTTCACAAAGGAAAACGCGCATTTTGATTTTTCAGATATTATCTGGAAGTCACAGCTCAGGGCCAGGGAGATCCCCGCCCCGGTTATTGCCCCTTCTATCCAGGCGATGACAGGCTTTTTAACGTTCAGCAGGCGGAGATTCGTCTCCGCGCCAACCCGGCATACCTTCCGTGTGCCCCGAATGCCCTGGTCTATCCGCGCCTTCATTGCCCCTATGTCCCCGCCGGCGCTGAAGTTCCCACCGGCGCCGCGGATGAGAACGGCCCGGATATCATCGTCATAGTCGCAGAGGTCAAAGCATTCACGCAGCTCCAGATGGGTGTCTATGTTGATGGGGTTTCTTTTCTCAGGCCTGTTCAGCGTTATGCAGGCCACATTGTCTTTCTTTTCAAACAGGATGTTTTGAAATTCCATACCCTTCTCCTCTTTCTATGATCCATTTTTAAGGCCGGGTCCTGACCTCTTGTCTGGCCAAAATTTTAACGCTGTTTTCTGCTTTTCACAACAAACAGCTTCTCGCGCCTGGTCACGAAAAAATATTGTTTTAAAAATAACACAGTTCTCGTTGTCCGGCATTTGTTTTTTCTTCTGTTTGTTGTGCTAAACAAACAAGAATTTGTTGATAATTGCAAAAACTTGCTGTATAATCAGTTGAATGTGAAATTGTTGTCTATTTAATGGAGGAGGCTTCCGCTTGGATATAAATCAGATCATATATTTTATCGAGGTCTGCGGCACGGGCAATATCTCCAAGGCCGCCGAAAAGCTCCATATATCCCAGCAGGGGCTCAGCGCCTCCATCCGCCGGCTGGAGCTCGAATTAGGGCGGGATCTCTTCTACAGGAAGGCCAGCAGCATTGTCCTCACCGAGACGGGGAAGTCTGTCCTGACCGAGGCCAAGGCCATAGCCGCCCATGTGGACCGTATAAACGAGCTCTGCTCCAATATCCGATCCGGAAAATACAGAATGCGGGTGGCTGTCACAGAGAGCCTCATCGTCAGGCTGCCCGACTCGCTTCAGCGCCTGCTCATAAACGGCAGCGATGAGTACGAGGTTCAGCTCGTGGAAGAATACTCCTCTAACTGCTGTAGCCGGGTCAACGAGGGCGACTGCGCCCTTGGCATCGTATATGGCAGCCCGGATGAGCGGCTTTTTGACCTGGTATCCCTGGACGTGGTGAAGCAGGTCATAATAGTCAACAGGAGCCACTCTCTGGCCGCTTTTGACAGCATACCCATTTCCGCCCTGGATAATGTCCCCATGGTGCTGACCCACAAGGGCACCACCCCACACAACATGCTCTCTGCCATGTTCCAGCAGAACAAGCTGCGCCTGAACGTGGCCTACGAGTGCGACCGGCCCCGGCAGACCATCGATATCGTGTCCAACAATCCCCTCCTGGCCGCCAGGACCGTGGCCGACGAGGTGACAGCCCAGGACCTGGAAAAGATAAAGGTGCTGGAGCTGGCCGGGGAATCTTTTCTTATGCCCGTGAAACTCATAAGCAAAAAAGGCCGGGACCTGAACATGTACGAGCGCCTGTTCAAGCGCCTTATCATCGAAGCCTATAAATAGGCTCACATCAGTCGGCTTCGCCGACAGCTCCCTCGGAGAGGGAGCCTAATTTTCACAGGGCGAGACGGGGAAAAACCGCGGGCCGTGAAAAGCGCAGTTGCTTTTCACGGCCCACGGTTTTTCATAGAGCGCGTATATCAGGCTTTTTTGTCATAAGGTTCCGGGCCCCGGGCTTTGTTCATATACCTTTTATACACAATTATGGAGGCAAGGCAGATGGCTATGTTCAGCCCTATGCTCAGCCAGAACCAGGGGGAGCTCGTGTCGGATATCTTCAGCCCCACTACCGTGGCGCAGACTATATCCGGCATAAAGCCCAGCACGCCCCCGGCGATATACTGGGGATAGGGCAGGCGGGTATTGCCCAGATACAGGCTCACCACATCGCAGGGGAGTATTCCCACAGCCCTTACGATAAAGGCGAAGAAAAAATTGTTCCGGCTCCTTATAGCTCTTATCTCCGCAAGCCTGGGGTATTTCTCCATGAGCCGCCCCGTAAGGTCGGCCCCAGCCCAGCGGCCCACCATATATGGCAGGCTCAGGACGATCGCTATGCCCAAAGTGTTTATAAGCAGGGCCAGCGGCAGTGGGAAGAGCCTCCCGCCCACGGCAAACAGCAGCAGCACGGGGAAAAACATGGACAAGCTCTTCGCCGCAAAAGCCAGCAGCAGAAAAATCGCCGCGTAAACAGGGCTGCTTGGGCTGTATTTTAGCAGTGTATCCAGGCTGAGCCCCTTACCGGAGCTAAGGAACCACAGCCCCCCTCCCAGCATACAGGCCAGGGGCAATATCCGCAGTATCTGGATAAAAAAGGCTTTTATTCTCTCTGAAAAACGATGATCCATGGAAATTCTCCGTTTTATATATCTGCGATAAACACCCGACTGGGCCGCTAAGACACAGTTGGGGTGCGGGTTTGCTTGTGTCCCGCGCCGGCAATCGTCCCTGTATCACCGGCTCAAAGCCCAACGGAGTGGGTTTGAGCCGGAAAGGAAGAAGGAGCCGACGGATATGGAGCTTGGGGCAGCGCCGCAAGCGGAATGCAGTCGGCTTCTTCTGACGTTGCCGCAACTCCCTCAGTCAGCTTCGCCGACAGCTCCCTCGGGGAGGGAGCCTATGGGCGGGCTGTTTATTCAG
>DBGBEC010000168.1:0-3555 GCA_048477415.1 Candidatus Limivicinus sp.
ACATATATTCATACTTATATATACAGGAGATACTTTTTATGTCACAGGATTACAACTCCACCCTGAACCTGCCGAAAACAGACTTTCCCATGCGGGCCGGTCTTCCCAAGAGAGAGCCGGAGATGCTCAAAAACTGGGAAGACATGAAGCTCTATGAAGAGCTCATGAAGAAGAACGAGGGCAAGCCCCGCTTCTCCCTCCACGACGGACCTCCCTTCTCCAACGGGGATATCCATATGGGCCACGCCCTGAACAAATCCATAAAAGACTTTATCACCCGCTCCTATGCCATGCGGGGCTATTATACGCCCTATATCCCAGGCTGGGACAACCACGGCATGCCCATCGAGAGCGCCATCATAAAAGAGCAGAAGCTCAACCACAAGGCCATGTCCGTGGCCGACTTCCGCACCGCCTGCGAGAATTATGCCGAGAAATATGTTCAGCGCCAGATGGAGGGCTTCAAGCGCCTGGGCGTGATAGGCGACTGGGAGCACCCCTACCGCACAATGGACAAGGGCTTTGAGGCGGACGAGATCCGCATCTTCGGCAAAATGTATCTCAACGGCCATATCTATAAGGGGCTCAAGCCCGTTTACTGGTGCGCCAAGGACGAGACCGCCCTGGCCGAGGCTGAGATCGAGTATCAGGACGACCCCTGCACCACGGTCTATGTAAAATTCCCCATGCAGGACGATCTGGGCAGGCTCTCCCACCTGGAGCTGGATAAGCTCTCCTTCCTCATCTGGACCACCACCATCTGGACCCTGCCCGGCAACCTGGCCATCGCCCTCCACCCGAAGGAGAGCTACTCCATCGTAAAGGCCCCCAACGGTGAACTTTACGTTCTGGCCCAGGCCCTGGCGGAAAAGGTAATGGCCCTCGGCGGCTTTGCCGAGTTCGAGACCCTGGAGACCCATCCCGGCAGCTTCTTTGAGAACATGCTGGCAAAGCACCCCTTCCTGAACAAGAGCTCCCGCCTGCTGCTGGCCGACTATGTCACCATGGACTCCGGCACCGGCTGCGTCCACACCGCCCCCGGCTTCGGCGCGGACGACTATCTTACCTGCCTGCGCTACGGCATGGAGATGGTGGTGCCCGTGGACGACCAGGGCCGCCACACCGACTATGCCGGGAAATACGCGGGCCTGAGCACCGACGAATCCAACCCCATCATCCTCAGGGACATGAAGGACAGCGGCATGCTCTTCGCCTCCGAGGATATAATCCACAGCTATCCCCACTGCTGGCGCTGCAAGAGCCCCATCATCTTCCGGGCGACCCCCCAGTGGTTCTGCTCTGTCGATTCCTTCAAGGAGGAGGCGGTACAGGCCTGCGAGGATGTGCGCTGGCTGCCCGCCTGGGGCAAGGACAGGATGGGAGCCATGATAAGAGAGCGGAGCGACTGGTGCATTTCCCGCCAGCGCCGCTGGGGCCTGCCCATCCCCGTGTTCTACTGCCAGGACTGCCACAAGCCCGTCTGCACCGAGGAAACTATCGAGAGCGTGGCCGCCATCTTCGAGGAGAAGGGCAGCAACACCTGGTTTGACCTGGAGGCGGAGGAGCTTCTGCCCAAGGCCTTCGTCTGTCCCCACTGCGGCGGCCTGCATTTCATCAAGGAGACCGACACTCTGGACGGCTGGTTCGACTCCGGCTCCACCCACTTCGCCTCCATGCTCAGGGACCAGGGCTTCTGGCCCTCCGACATGTATATGGAGGGCGGCGACCAGTACAGGGGCTGGTTCCAGTCCTCCCTGCTGGTGGCTGTCGGCGCAATGGGCAAGGGTGCGCCCTACAGGGAGTGCCTGACCCACGGCTGGACCGTGGACGGCGAGGGAAAGGCCATGCACAAATCCCTTGGCAACGGCGTTGACCCCATGGAGATCATAAACGAGTTCGGCGCGGACATGATAAGGCTCTGGGCCGGTTCCGCCGACTATCATGTGGATGTGCGCTGCTCGAAAGAGATCTTCAAACAGCTCAGCCAGAACTATCTGAAATTCCGCAACACCGCCAGATACTGCCTTGGAAACCTCCAGGGCTTCGATCCGGACGCTCTTGTGGCTCCGGAGGACATGCTGGAGCTGGACCGCTGGGCCATCAGCAAGCTCAACGAGCTCATCCGCAAGGTCTCCGCCGCCTATGACGACTATGAGTTCCATATCGTCTCCCACGCCCTGAACGATTTCTGCGTGGTGGAGCTGTCCAGCTTCTATCTGGACATCATAAAAGACCGGCTCTACTGCGAGGAGCCCCAGGGCCTCAAGCGCCGCAGCGCCCAGACCGCCCTGTATCTCATCCTCGACAGCATGACCAAGATGTTCGCCCCCATCCTGGCCTTCACCTGCGACGAGATATGGCTCGCCATGCCTCACCGCAGCGAGGACGACGGGCGCAACGTCCTTCTCAACTGCATGAACCAGCCCTTCGAGGACTATGCCCTCTCTGCGGAGGAGCTCCAGCGCTGGGACAGGCTCATCTCCCTGAGAGACGATGTGAACGGCGTCCTGGAGACCGCCCGCGCCTCGAAGCGCATCGGCAAGCCTCTTGAGGCGGCCGTCACCCTCCGTGCCCGGGACCAGGAGGCCAGAGAGCTGCTCAGCAGTGTCTCCGGAATGGACCTGGCAGAGCTGCTGATCGTTTCAAAATGCCTTGTCAGCGAGGAGGAGCCGACCGAGGACGGCCAGGCAGTCACCGGCGACGGCGTAAAGAACCCCGGCCTCTCCGTCTCCGTTATCGAGGCTCCGGGCCAGAAGTGCCCCCGCTGCTGGATGCAGTCTGAGCAGACCGACGCCGAGACCGGCCTCTGCCCCCGCTGCGCCGCTGTCGTAAAAGCACTTTAAGATCGCGCCATAGGACAGAGGCTGCCCCTCGTTCCTCACATTCCAATTCCCCGCTGCGGGCGGCCGCCCGCGGCAGATAGGAGCAAGATATGCTGTATGCAATAGTTGCCGTTCTGGTCATCATCGCCGACCAGTGGGTCAAATACTGGGTCGCCGGAGCCATCCCCATGGAGTCGGCGGGGGAGACCTTCATCCCCGGTGTAATAAGCCTTGTGAACCTCCATAACGACGGTGCCGCCTTCAGCTTTTTGAGCGGCGGCGGAGCCCGTATCTATTTCATCATCCTCACGGGGGTCTTCACGCTGGCGGTCATTCTGGCCCTGGCCACCCGCTTCATCTCCGGCCGCGTGGCCCGGTGGAGCATCGTCCTCGTGACCGCGGGGGGCCTGTCCAACTGTATCGACCGGGTGATCTACGGCTATGTGCAGGACATGTTCAAGCTGGAGCTCTTCAACTTCCCGGTGTTCAACGTGGCGGATATCTTCATCACGGTCTTCTGCCTGCTCTTCGTCATCGCCGTCCTCTTTGAAAAGGACGACGTGGACGACGGGGAGGAGGACGAGTTTGCCGCCGAGGATGATGAAGAGGCTGACAGGCCCCAAAAGCCCCGGCTCCGGGACAAGGCCAAGGCCGGCTCCGGCGACAAGCCCGAGAAAAAAGGCCGCAAGGCCAGAAAGGCCAAGTATGAAGACGAGTACGAGCAGTATAAGGC
>DBGBEC010000169.1:0-7319 GCA_048477415.1 Candidatus Limivicinus sp.
CTGTGGGGCTCGAGACCCTGGCCGCCACGATAAACGAGGAGGCAGTCACTCTTGAGGATGTGTACGAGCCCTATCTGCTGCAAAAAGGCTTCCTGACCAGAACTCCCAGAGGCCGCTGTGTTACCCAAAGGGCCTATGAGCACCTGGGGATCGACTGTGTGGGCCAGCAGCAGATGGAATTTTGAGAAAAAAATTTAAAAAATATTAAAAACAATATGGAAAATATATTGACTTTGAACAATGATGTTGTATAATGCTTAGTGTGTATTTGGCAAAAATAAATGTGTGCGATGTTTGATTACGCGAATTTGAACGATACAGAGCTCCAGCGTCTGGGCGCGGCCGGGGACAGGCTGGCCGAAGAGGCGCTGGCAGAGAGATACACAAGGCTCGTCCGTGCCTGTGCCAGGCCTCTTTTCCTGGCCGGGGGGGACAGCGAGGACCTTATCCAGGAGGGAATGTTCGGCCTTCTCTCCGCCATAAGAAACTACAACGGCGAAGCCGGAGCCAGTTTTCAGTCTTTCGCGGCCCATTGTATCAAAATGCGACTGTTCTCAGCAGTTAAGTCCGCATCTCGTTTAAAGCATTTCCCGCTTAATGACGGAATGTCAATTGAGCAACTCTCCGAAGATCCCAGTGCGCGGTTATCGGCAACTCCGGAATTATTCGGGCGAAGCCCGGAGGAGTTGGTTCTGGCCAGAGAGAGCAAGGAAGAACTTTACACCGTCTTTTCGCAGTGCTTATCAAAGTTTGAAATAAAAGTTTTGGATCTGTACCTGGAGGGGCTGTCCTATCACGATATAGGGCTCAGGCTGTCCAGAGACGACAAATCCATCGACAACGCTGTGCAGCGAATAAGACGCAAGCTGGCGCGGAACCCCAATCTTGGCGACATCAGCAGAAGCTGAACGCAAATATAGCCGATATCGGCACATATCAAAGAGAGGAACAACAATGTACGAAGACAAGACCTTAGTATGCAAAGAGTGTGGAAACGAGTTCGTGTTCACCGCCGGTGAGCAGGAGTTCTATGCTGAGCGCGGCTTCCAGAACGAGCCCCAGCGCTGCAAGAGCTGCCGTGACGCCCGCAAGAACGCTGCCCGCGGCCCCCGGGAGTTCTTTACTGCCGTATGCGCTGCCTGCGGCGGAGAGGCAAAGGTTCCCTTCGAGCCCAAGTCTGACCGTCCCGTTTACTGCAGCGAGTGCTTTGCCAAGATGAGAGAGCAGGCCTGAGTAGTAAGAGGAAAAGGATGGGGCGGCTAACGCCCCATCCTTTTATGTATTGAAAGGTGAAGAAAATGGAGATAACAAGAAACACCCTTATTTCAGAAATAGTTGAGAACTGCCCCCAGGCCATGCCTGCCTTCCAGGCCATCGGCATGCACTGCATGGGCTGCGCCCTGGCCAGCGGCGAGACCCTGGAGCAGGCCTGCGCCGCCCACGGCGTCGACCCTGACGAGTTTCTCGTGAGCCTTGAGGCCTTTCTCCAGACTCTTTAATAAAAAAGTTCCGGACCACGGTCCGGAACTTTTTAAATCATTTGAAGAAACAGGTATACCATATGAGCAAAAGGCTTGAAAAAATTGCGGCCCATATCCTGGCCGAAAGCAGCCTTGGATTTGCCGATGTGGGCACTGACCATGGCTATCTGCCCCTCGGGCTTCTCTCCAGGGGCTATGGCGGCTATATTTTCGCTTCGGACCTGCGGCCGGACCCTCTGAGCAAGGCGATAGCCGGGGCGAAGGAGGCCGGGGTATACGACAGGATATGCTTTTCCCTGGGGGATGGGCTGGATAATTGCCCGGTGGAACGGATAGACAGCATCGTCATCGCCGGCATGGGGGGCGATACTATATGCGGCATTCTGGACAGGGCGGAGTGGTGCATGGACAGCCGCTATACCCTTATACTTCAGCCCATGAGCAAGGCTGAGGTCCTGCGCTACTGGCTGACGAACAATGAATTTGAGATAACATCAGAAGAGCTTATAGAGGAGAACGGGGAGATATATCAGCTTGTAAAAGCCCGCCACGGCCAGGCAAAGCCTCTGAAAGACAGCGAGCTCTTTCTTGGCTCCCTTCAGCTCGTGAGGGAGCAGGAGCTCTTCCGCCCCCGGCTCGAGAGGCTTATAAAGCGCTTTGAACGCAGCGTAAAGGGCCTTGCCCTGTCAAGGACCAGGCCAAACCCGGGGAGGCTCTCTCTGTTTGAAAATATACTCGGCGAGCTGAAGGAGATATACAGTGATGAGCAGCATAAGAGAGATATATAATTATCTGTGCGGCCTGGCCCCCATAGAGAGCCAGATGGATTTTGACAATTCCGGCCTCCAGGTGGGAAGGCTTGACCGGGAGCCGGGCCGCGTCCTGCTGGCCCTGGATATATGCTCATGGGTCATTGACGAGGCCCAGGAGCTTGGGGCCGGGCTTATCATATCCCACCATCCCCTCATATGGGGGGCCCTTAAAAGCCTCAGCGACGAGCAGGGAGGAAAGGTCCTGCGTCTGGCAGAGCTGGGCATAGGCGCGATATCCATGCATACGAACATGGACATTGCCCGGGGCGGTGTGAATGACCTTCTTATAGAGCTTTTGGGCGCTCGTGGAGAGGGCCCCCTTGACGCGGAGGGCTGCGGCCGGTACGGCTGTCTTGAAAGTCCCATGAGATTTGAGCGTTTCCTGGATCTCTGCCGTGAGAAGCTTCAGGCGAACGGACTCAGATATTGCTTTGCCGGGAGAAAAGTATACAAGCTGGCTGTTATGGGCGGCTCCGGCGGCGGCGCGGTTTCAGAGGCCTTTCGCCTGGGCTGCGACACCTATGTGACAGGTGATGTGAAGTACGACCAGTTTATCATGGCCCGGGAGCTGGGGCTCAATTTGATCGACGCGGGCCATTTCCCCACGGAGGACCCGCTCATCCCGGCTCTGGCAGAAAAGCTGAGCGCTGCATTCCCGGACACGGAGTTTATCGTTTCAAGAAAGCACGGCCAGTTTATCTCCTTTGCCTGAGCCAAGGGCCAGGCTATGGCTCACCGGCTTGTCATAATAAGCCTCCCCTTCTCATAAACTCGTACAAACGAGAACATGGAAGCGGAGGCTTTAAATATGACTTATACAAATATTTACCGTGACATGGCGGCACGAACCGGCGGAGCTTTCATGCTGGGGGTTGTTGGGCCGGTAAGGACAGGGAAATCCAGCTTCATAAAGCGCTTTATGGAGACGCTGGTCATCCCCCAGATAGAGAACACCTACATGCGGGAGAGGGCGCGTGATGAACTGCCCCAGAGCGGTTCCGGCCGGACAATAATGACGGCCGAGCCAAAGTTCATCCCGGAGGACGCGGTGAACATATCTTTGGGCGAGGGGGCGGAGGTCTCCGTTCGGCTCGTAGACTGTGTGGGATACATGGTAGAGGGGGCTTCCGGCCAATTTGAGGACGGGAACGAGAGACTTGTGACCACGCCCTGGTTCGACCACGAGGTCACAATGACCGACGCTGCCGAAAAAGGCACACACAAGGTGATAGCGGAGCACTCGACCATCGGCATCGTTGTCACCACCGACGGGAGCATATGCGACATCCCACGGGAGAAATATCTAAACCCGGAGGAACGGGTCATAAGGGAGCTTAAAGAGATAGGAAAGCCCTTTGTCGTCCTGCTGAACAGCGCCGACCCGGATTCAGAGCAGGCGATACAGGCAGCCCAGGAGATCTCCTCAAACTATGAAGTCGAATGCCTGCGTGTAAATTGCCTGACTTTGAACGAAGAGGATATAGGGAACATCATGCTCTCTATCCTGAAGGAGTTCCCCCTTAAATCGCTGGGCATATTCATGCCGGAGTGGCTCGACGCCCTGTCCTATGACAATGCCCTTAAAAGCGAGATATTCAGCAAAATAATCCAGGCCGGCGAGGGCGCGCAAAAGATCAGAGACTGCATGACCATCGTGGAACGCCTTAAAGAGAGCGAAAAAGTCTGCGGCGCGAAAATATCAGGCAGCGACCTGGGTGGAGGGGCCATATCAGTTGAGCTCCAGCTTCCCCGCAGTCTTTACTATGAGACCATAAGCGAGCAGGCGGGCTTCATCATTAAAAACGACGGGGACCTTATCTCCATCCTCACAGAGATGAGCGCTGTGAAATCAGACTATGACAAGTTGAAGTGCGCCCTTGAGGATGTGCGCAGCAAGGGCTACGGCGTTGTCAGGCCCGACTCAGCCCAAATGCGCCTGGAAGAGCCCCAGATAGTAAAGCAGGGCGGCAAATACTCCGTAAGGCTAAAGGCCCATGCCCCGGCCATACATATGTTCATGACAAATATCGAGACCGAGGTAACGCCGGCCATCGGCGGGGAGACGGCCTCAGAGGATATAATAAACTTCCTGCTCCAGGGCTTTGACGGGGATGTAAACCGTATCTGGCAGTCAAATATCTTTGGCAAATCCCTGTATGACATTGCTGAGGAGGGCCTGGCTTCCAAGGTGGAGTCTCTGCCGGCCAATGCCCGGCGAAAGCTGCAAGAGACCCTTCAGCGCATCATAAACGAAGGCAGCGGGGGACTGATATGCATCCTGCTCTGACAGGGCCGCTTAAAAAACAGAGGAAAGGCCGGCAGCCGGCCTTTCCATTTGACTTGGGCCAGGCAAGCATATATAATGAATGCAAAGGCCCCGGATAATTGCCGAGGTGAAAGATGTTTATCACGCTTAAAATAAAGAAGCCCCAGGCCCTTTTTACGGTCACGCTGCTTTTTGCTCTGGTCATGGCCGTATGCCTGGGCTTTCCCGGCGGGGAACGCCTGGAGACAGCGGAGACCGGCGGGAGCTACTGTCTTGTTGTGGATGCCGGCCATGGCGGTATAGACGGCGGGGCAGTCTCCATAAGCGGCGTGAAGGAGAGCGATATTAATCTGGCGATAGCTCTTAAGCTGCAAAAAATCGCGGAGTTTTATGGGGAACCGGTCTTTTTGACCAGAGTGGACGACAGCAAGAGGACCGACGCCGCCTCCTACAGCGAGCGGGAGGACCTGGAGCACAGGGCCGAACTTATAAACTCTGTAGAAAACGGAGTTCTCTTCAGCATACATCAAAACTGTTATCCCACCTCCCAGCCCAGCGGGGCTCAGGTCCTGTACGGGCCGGGGGATGAGAGCAAAAGGCTTGGGGAACTGACCCACAGCAACATAATATCCCTCCTTGAGCCTGAAAACAGGCGCGTGGCGGAGCCCGCCTCCAAGGGCCTTTACATAACGGCCAATGCCAAATGCCCCTGCGTACTTGTGGAGTGCGGATTCATGTCCAGCTTTGCGGACATGGAAAAGCTTGTGAAGGGTGAATACCAGACTAAGCTGGCGGCTGTCCTTTTCGGCTCCTACATGCAATACTGCGCCGGGGAGAAAATATAGTTATTGAGGAAAAAAGATGGCTAACAAACAAAAGACGATATACTGCTGCACCGATTGCGGAAGTGAGACGGCCAACTGGGCCGGAAGGTGCCCCTCCTGCGGCGCATGGAACACTCTTAAGGAGATGAAGCTCGAAGCCCGGGGAAAGCGCAGGGCAAGTCCCTCCGGAGGAAGCGCCCAAAGGCCAAAGAAGATAGCGGAGCTCGACATGAGCCGGGAGATACGTTTTTCCACCGGGATCGCCGAGTTTGACCGTGTACTCGGCGGAGGGGCCGTTATGGGCTCCTTGGTCCTGGTAGGCGGCGCTCCCGGTATCGGAAAATCCACACTGCTGCTTCAGATGTGCGGCGAGGCCTGGGCGGAGAGAAAGATCCTCTATGTCACAGGAGAGGAGAGCGAGAGACAGCTCAAGCTCCGCTCCGACAGGCTGGGGATAGAGAATGATGAGCTGTATGTATTTTCTGAAACGAATATCGACGAGGTACTCTCTGTCATGGCCCAGCTTGAGCCGGAGATAGTCATCATCGACTCCATACAGACCGTGGCGGACGACAGCGTAGCCTCTGCCCCGGGCAGCATAAGCCAGGTGCGCGAATGCACCATGCGCATAATGCGCGCGGCAAAGGACAGCTCCACCACCGTCTTTGTTGTGGGCCATGTCAATAAAGAGGGGAGCATAGCCGGGCCAAAGGTGCTGGAGCACATGGTAGACTGTGTACTGTATTTTGAGGGCGAGCATAGCACCAGCTTCAGGATACTGAGGGCCGTGAAAAACCGCTTCGGCTCCACAAATGAGATCGGCGTTTTCGAGATGGGGGAAAAGGGCCTTTGCTGCGTTGAAAACCCCTCTGAAATGCTTCTTTCAGGCAGACCTGAAAACAGCCCAGGCACCTGCGTGACCTGCGTGATGGAGGGCACAAGGCCCCTTCTGGCGGAGATACAGGCCCTTATAAGCCCTGCGGGCTACAACGCCTCCCGCAGGAGCAACGGCCTGGACTATAACAGGGCGGCCATGCTCCTGGCCGTCCTTGAAAAGCGCGGAGGTCTCCCGGTGGGAAACTGCGACTCATATATAAACGTTATAGGCGGCCTCAGCCTGGAGGAACCGGCGGCGGACCTTGCGGCCATCCTTGCCATCGCCTCAAGCTTTCTGGACAGGCCCCTGGGCTCTGACCTGACAGCCATTGGAGAGGTGGGCCTTTCCGGCGAGATACGCAGTGTGAGCATGCTCAGCCAGCGTCTCAGCGAGACGGCCAGGCTGGGCTTTAAACGCTGCGTTATCCCCGCCCATGTGAGGGATGATATAAAAAGCTATGAGGGGCTGAGGCTCATTCCCGTTAAGACCGTGGGCGAGGCCATAAGGGAAGTGCTCGGCAAAAAATGAGGTCGTTTGTCAGCGCGGCAAAGCTGCCTGTGAAGGCGGAAACCGTGATAATTGGTGAAAAATATAGGAATGCTTTAGAAAAACCCCTTGAACTCCGCGGGATCTTGCCGGTTTATGTCCCTGATAACCCGTGGGTGGACAAGCGGCTCTCCGGTCATTGCGACCTGTCTGTTTTCCACCCGGGAGGGGAGGGGCTGCTGCTTGCCCCCTGGCTGAGAGGAAGCTCCTTTTCAAAGGGCCTCGAAGCCCTTGGGGCAAAGCTCAGCTTTCCCGATATCAGCCAGGGCAGCCGCTACCCGGAAGACGCGGCCATGAACGCCTGCGCTATGGGAAAAACCCTTATCTTTAACCGGCGGGTCACGTCAGAACAAATAATTAAATTATTCACAAACATGCCCGGCAGCGTGATGATAGACAGCCGCCAGGGATACGCGGGCTGCTCTGTGTGCGTGGTGGATGAAAAGGCCATAATAACAGGGGACAGGGGGATAGCCCGGAACGCGGCCCAGGCCGGGCTCGATGTTTTGCTCA
>DBGBEC010000170.1:0-11777 GCA_048477415.1 Candidatus Limivicinus sp.
AGATGGACTATGCCGACATGCTCAGGGAGCACCTGGCCCACGAGGCGGCCTGCACCATCTCGGTGCTCCAGGTCTCCATGGAGGAGGCCACCCGCTTCGGCATAATGAACCTGGGAGACGACGGCTATGTCTCCCAGTTCGAGGAAAAGCCCAAGCAGCCAAAGAGCGACCTTGCCTCCATGGGCATATATATCTTCAACTGGCATAAGCTGAGGGAGTATCTCATCGCCGACGAGAACGACCCCAACTCCAGCAAGGACTTCGGCAAGAACATCATCCCCGCCATGCTGGCCGCCGGAGAAAAGCTCTGGCCCTACCGTTTCGCCGGGTATTGGCGGGATGTGGGCACCATAACCAGCCTTTGGGACGCCAACATGGATATGCTCTCCACCACCCTTATAAACCTCTACGACCCGAGCTGGCCCATAAGCTCCAGAAGCCCCACCAGCCCTCCCCATTACGCCGGGGAGCACGCGGAGATAATCCACTCCATCGTCACCGAGGGCTGCGAGGTGGACGGGCATGTGGAAAACTCCGTGCTCTCCCCCTCGGTCAGGGTGGGGAAAGACGCCTCGGTGGTCTACAGCGTGCTGATGCCCGGGGCCGTGGTCGAGGACGGGGCCTGTGTGGAATACGCCATAATCGGCGAGAATACAGTTATACATTCCGGGGCCCATGTGGGCTGCCCCCCCGACGGGACCGAGCAGTGGAGCGTGGCCACCTGCGGACCGGATATAGAGATAAGAAGCGGCGCCCAGGTCCCCGGGGGCGCGATGATATACACGGGCGAGGAGGTTTAAGATGAGAGACTATCACGGGATTATCTTCGCGTATACCACCGCTCCCGAACTGAGGGAGCTCGTGAGCGCCAGAACGGCCGCCTCTCTGCCCTTCTGCGGCAGATACCGGCTTATCGACTTTGCCCTCTCCTCCCTGCGCAACGCCGGGATACTGGATGTGGGCGTCATAATGCAGCGGGACTATCAGTCGCTGCTGGACCATATGGGCAGCGGAAAGGCCTGGGATATGAGCCGGAAGGCCGGCGGCCTGCGCATGCTCCCCCCCTTCGGCCTGCCGGAATATCACACGGGCAACTATGTGGGCACCATCGAGGCCCTGAACTCTGTGAAAAACTACATAAAAGACATCCCCCAGAAGAATGTGGTGCTCATGCTGGGCCACCTCTGCGCCAATATCGACCTTGACGCCGCCATCGCCCAGCACCAGCGCTCCGGCACAGAGATAACCGCCATCTGCACCGACCACACCCCCGCCGGGCTGCACCACCGCTATCAGCTCCGGGCCGACGGCCTTGTGGAGCGGGTGCGCTTTGACCGGCAGGGCGAGGGCTCCGGCCTGGCGGCGCTGGAGTGCTATATAGTCCGCAAGGATGTGCTGCTGGAGCTCATGGACAAATGCCGGGAGAACAATCTCTACAGCTTCCACAGGGACGCTGTGCACATGTTCCTGGCCCAGGGCGGGAAGATGGACGTGTATATCCACCCGGGCTACGCCTGCGCCATAAAAGACGTGAACACCTATTACCAGGCCAGCATGGATATGCTGGACAGCCGCTGCCGGGGCGAGATGTTCCCCGCCGCCCGGCCCGTGCGCACCAAGGTCCATGAGGAGGTCAGCTCCTATTACGGGGAGCGCGCCATCTCCCGCAGGAGCCTTGTGGCGGACAACTGCATAATCGAGGGCGATATTGAAGACTGCATCGTCTTCTCCGGCGCCAGGATAAGCCAGGGGGCAAAGCTGCGCCGCTGCATCGTGATGCGGGGCTGCACCGTTGGCGAAGGGGCGGAGCTGAGCTGCGTCATCGCCGACAAATACGCAAGCTTCTCCCCCGGCACCGTGCTTACCGGCAGCCCCAGGCTGCCAATAGTGGTGCCAAAAAACGAAAGCATTTAAAAGCCGCCGCGTCCCGGGGCCCGTCTGGACCCCGGGACGCACAGCCCGACAGGGGCGGCAGCCCTTCGGCCGGGCTTTTTATAAAAACACAGCGCCGCCCGGCCCGCTTCCGGGCGAAGAACTCTTTTTGCAACTTGTGATTTGGAGGTATATTCCTATATGTTTGGTGAGATCTCAAGGGACGAAGTACGCAGCGCCATAGAGGATAAGCTTTGCGCCCACTTTGGCATTACCGGCGAAAAAGCCACCGACGATCAGATTTTTCAGGCCACTGCCATAGTCATCAGGGAGATAATGAGCCGTTTTCTGGCCGTGGAGGACCCGACCCACGCGGAAAAAGAGGTACATTATATGTCCATGGAATTTCTCATGGGCCGGAGCCTGATGAAAAACGCCTTTAACCTGGGCGTTTCCGACGCCGTTATCGGCGCGCTGGAGGACATGGGCCGAAACGCCGCGGACATTTTCGAGGAGGAGCCGGACGCAGGTCTGGGCAACGGCGGTCTTGGCCGTCTTGCCGCCTGCTATATGGACAGCCTGGCCACTCTGGGCATGGAGGCCACGGGATATTCCATCTGCTATGAGCTGGGCATGTTCCGCCAGCGCTTCAGCGAGGGGAAACAGACCGAAGTGGCCGACAACTGGCAGAGCGCCGCGGAGAGCTGGCTCATCACCCGCAGCGACGACGCGGTGGAGGTCCGCTTCGGCGGGCAGATAGCCCCACATTGGGACGCTACAGGCCGCTATCACGCCGAACACACCGGATATGACGCGGTGATCGCCGTGCCCCGGGATATGCTCATCGCCGGCTACGGAGGGAAAGAGATGAACACTCTCCGCCTCTGGGAGGCCAAAAGCGCCAATTCCCTGGACATGTACCTCTTCTCCGAGGGAAAATATGTAAAGAGCCTGGAGCAGCGCACCCTGTCCGAGGTCATCACCAAGGTCCTTTATCCGGCGGACGACCATGTAGAGGGGAAGATACTCCGGCTGAAGCAGCAGTATTTCTTCGTCTCCGCCACCGCCCAGGACATCGTGCGCAAGCACCTGAGAAAATGGGGCGATATCCACAGCTTTGCCCAGCACCACACCATCCAGATAAACGACACCCACCCGACCCTGATAATCCCGGAGCTCATGCGCATCTTCATGGACCAGCACGGCCTGGGCTGGGACGAGGCCTGGAACATCGTCAGGGCCAGCGTCGCCTACACCAACCACACCGTCATGAGCGAGGCCCTGGAGAAATGGCCCCAGAACATCGTGCAGCAGCTTCTGCCCCGGCTGTGGGAGATCATGTGCGAGATAAACCGCCGCTGGTGCGACTATCTTATGGCCAGCTTCAACCAGGACGCCCGGGTGGGCCGGAACCTCATCATCAGGGACAATCAGGTCCACATGGCCAACATGTGCCTTGCGGCCTGCTACATGGTCAACGGTGTCTCCCGCCTCCACGGCGACATCCTGAAGAACGATCTCTTCCGGGATATCTACAGCATCTGGCCCGAGCGCTTCACCCATGTGACGAACGGTATCGACCACCGGCGCTGGCTCTCCCAGATAAACCCCGGGCTCCACGGCCTTATCTGCGAGCTTCTGGGCGGTGACGGCTATATGACCAGGCCCCAGGAGCTTGAGCGCCTGGCGGACTTCGCCGGGGACAGCCAGGTCCTGGCCCGGATAAACAGCATAAAAGCCGAAAATAAGCTCCGCTTTGGCGACTTTGCCCGCCGGAACGACGGTTTTCTCCTGAACACCGACGCTATAATGGACGTGCAGGTAAAACGTCTGCACGAGTATAAGCGCCAGCTCCTCTGCGCCATGAGCATTGCCAGCCTTCAGATGCAGCTCCATGACGACCCCAACATGGACTTTGTGCCCAGGACCTTCGTCTTCGGGGCCAAGGCCGCCGCGGGCTACAGGGTAGCCAAGCGCATAATAGAGCTGCTGCTGTCCATGGCGGGGGACATAAACAATGACCCCCTGTGCAGGGATAAGCTCCAGGTCTATTTTGTGGAGAACTACCGGGTCTCCGCCGCGGAGGCGATCATGCCCGCCGCCCAGGTGTCCGAGCAGATATCCACCGCCGGCAAGGAGGCCTCCGGCACCGGCTGCATGAAGCTCATGATGAACGGCGCCGTCACCATAGGTACCCTTGACGGGGCCAATGTGGAGATGTATGAGCGGCTTGGGGACGAGAACATGTTCCTCTTCGGCCTGCACACCGACGAGATCGCCGCTCTGCGCGGCCGTGGCTATGACCCGGGGGCCATCGTCCGGAGCGACGCCGAGATAGACCGGATATTCAACCGCTTCAGTAACGGCTTCTCCGACGGGAAGAGCTATTCCGACCTGGTCTCAAACCTCATGTACAACGGCGACCAGTATATGCTCATTGCCGACTACAGGGCTTATGCCGACTGCCAGCGTCGGCTCTACCAGCGGATAAGCGACGATAACGAGAGGGCCCGCCTGTCCATCATGAACACCGCCAAAAGCGGCGTGTTCGCCGCGGACCGGGCCATCGACGAGTACGCGCGGAATATATGGAAAATAAAATAAAAGCCCATGCCGTTGTGGTGGGCGGGATAAACATGGACATAGGCGGCAGCCCTGCCGAAAGCCTTGTCCTCCGGGATTCAAACCCGGGCCGGGTGAGTCTCCGGCCCGGGGGCGTGGGGCGGAACATCGCTCACGATCTGCGCCTTCTGGGCCTGGAGGTAAGCCTTGTTACCGCTCTGGGCGACGACCTTTTCGGTGACGGGCTTATGGAGAGCTGTGAAAAGCTGGGCCTGGACATGAGCATGAGCCAGATAGTCCCCCATATGCCCAGCTCCACCTATCTCTACCTTAACGACGCCAAGGGCGACATGTATGCCGCCGTGGCGGACATGGAGATAAGCCGGACCATAAGCCCGGCTTATCTGGCGCCGCTCATGGAGCGCATAAACCAGGCCTCCGCCCTGGTCCTGGACGCGAACCTTGAGGAGGAGACCATAGCCTTCCTGGCCCGGGAGGCCCGTATCCCCATATATGCCGACTCTGTGTCCAGGGTGAAATCCCGGCGGCTCCTGCCGGCGCTGGGAAGGCTGCGCGCCCTGAAGCCCAACGCCATAGAGGCGCTGGAGCTCACCGGCGAGAAGGAGCCGGACCGTGCCGCCCGCGCCCTTATACAGGCCGGGGTAGAGCGGGTGTTCCTCAGCCTAAGTCAGGAGGGGATGCTCGCCGCCCAGGGGGAGGAGCTTATTCGTCTGCCGGTCCTGCCCGTCCGGGTGCTGAACACCACCGGCGCGGGGGACGCGGCAACGGCCGCCATGGTCGCCGGGGACCTTCTGGGCCTGGGCCTGGAGGAGACGGCCCGCGCCGCCATGCGCGCCGGGGCCCTTACCACCCAGTGTACAGAGGCCAACAACCCAGCCATTTCAGCCATATTCCAAGGAGGCCCCAGTCAGGCATGAGATCACGGCTTTTAAAAATTTTTCTGGCTCTGGCCTCGGCCGCTATGGCCGGGGCCCTGGTCGACATGCTCTGCGCCCTTTTCGGCTTCGCCGTTCCAATGCCGCTATGGCTGCTTTTGGTCGGGGCCGGGGCGCTTTTGCCGCTTGTGAAGAAGACCGGCTTCTCTTCCCTGAAGAGGAGCTTTTTTGGGCTTTTGTCCGCCCTGCTCTGCCTGGGTCTGACCATCCCCCTGGCCCTCTTCGCCTGGACCCGGACCGGGGCCTATGAGCTTCAGGACCCGGATCGGCAGGCGCTCTATGGGGACCGCCGGGTGCTGGTGATAGCACCCCACCAGGATGACGAGCTGAACCTGGCCTCCGGTATTATCGATGAATATATCCGCTATGGCAGCGAGCTGCGGATCCTCTTTGTGACAAACGGGGACTATAGCGGCCGGGAGCTCGGTCTTCAGCGGCAGAGGGAGGCGCTGGGCGCGGCGGAGCGCATGGGTCTTCAGGCCGAGGACCTTATCTTTCTGGGCTATGGCGACGCCTGGGCCCCTGGAGGCCCCCATATATATAACGCCTCACCGGACCAGGCCCTCAGCTCCTTCTGCGGCGAGACCAGGACCTACGGCGGGCCCGGCAGCCCTGCCTATAACGAGGGGCGGCTCTACACCCGGCGGCACCTGCTGGAGGATATAAAGGGCGTTATTTTAGACTATATGCCGGATACCGTTCTCTGCGTGGACCAGGACGCCCACAGCGACCACCGGGCCAGCTCCATGATATTTGAAGAGGCCCTGGGGCAGATACTTCGGGAGCAGCCGGATTATTGCCCCGCCGTTCTGAAGGGCTTCTGCTATCCCACGGCCTTTTTTGCCCCGGAGGATTTTTTCAGCCCGAACCTTCTCTCCACCCAGAATACGTACAGCCAGGACCTAATGAAAGACGTGAACATATACAAATGGTCCGAGCGGCTGCGGCTGCCCCTTGGGGCGGAGACGCTGTCACATTCTCTTTTAGGCTGCCGGACCTATTGGCAGTGCTGTATGCACAGATCCCAGGGCCTGTATACCCGCTCCGACAGGATAATAAACGGGGACAAGGTCTTCTGGCTGCGGGATACTTCCTCTCTCAGCTATGAGGCGGAGATAAGCGTGAGCTCCGGCGAGGGGGAGCGGCTGAACGACTTTAAGCTTGCGGACAGACTGAATATAGACCTGGGCGTTGTCCCGGCGGACGGGGTCTGGAGCCCCGAGAACGGTGACGCCGCGCCCTGGGCCCTTATAGAGCTCGCTCAGCCCGCGGCCCTGACAGAGCTGCGTCTTTACGATGCTCCGGATCTGGAGAGCAACGTGCTCAATGCCCGGCTGAGCTTTGACAATGGGCAAAGTATTGAGACCGGGCCCCTGGAGCCCGGCGGCTCCGCCACAGTGATCGAGCTTCAGGACCTGGGCCAGGTGAAGAGCGTGAAGATAGAGCTTTTGGAGACCCAGGGCGAGGAGGCCGGCCTCACGGAGGCGGAGCTTTATACCCAGCGACATGACTACGGGCTTGACTTCATAAAGCTTATGGATCTGGAAGGCAATTTCGTCTATGACTATTACATAGACGAGAGCGGCCGGCAGAGCTTTGAACTGTATACCGGAGCTGTCTCCCAGCCTCTGACGGAGGAGGGCTTCAGCCTGAACTGGGACAACCCCGCCTGTTCGGCCGAAATACAGTCAGGAAGGATAGAGCTGTACTGTCCCCGGGGCGAGTCGATGGAGCTGGAGATAAGCCAGCGCTCCGGCACCCTCACAGACCGGGTCCGCATCTCAAATCCCGGCCTGTTTTCCCGCCGGATCTGGCCCAGCTTTGAAGAGCACATCCTCAAGCGGTCATATCCCGCCCTCCAGGAAAGCTCCAGCTACCTCATCCTCCGCACCATATACCGTCTGATACGCTATTCCTGAATCGCTGCTGCGTTAAAGCTTTATGCCAGCGTATGAATAAGACCCGCGCCCCTTGGTCCTCTATCCGTAAGGACCAAGGGGCGCGAGTCTATGCTGTCATTCCGCTTGTGCGGAAGCTGTCGGTCAGGGTCTGGTAGACTTTTTCTATGCGGCCGGGGCTGAATGGGCTTTTTAGGGCCCAGAGCTCTATGCTCTCCATAAGGCTGCTGTACTGCCGGGGCAGCATCTCCAGATATTTTGCCGCGCCCTGGCCGGGCTGCTGACTTTCCAGCTCATATATCTGCATGGCCACGTCGTTGGAGACGGGGTAGCTTATCACATAAAAGGGCATCTCGAAGAAATGGGTGATCTCCACCCAGCTCATGGCGTGATAGCTCTGGTTCACCCCGTCGTAATAGCCGTAGTCAATGGCAAGCTGAAGGAAAAGCCGGCCCAGGACGTCCGCGCTGAGCTCTTCCGGATCCATGCCGTAGACAATGTGCTCAAATTCCGCGTAGGACGCCTGATATACATAGGTCTCCAGGGTGTCCAGCATTTTTATCTGATACAGGGAGTCCCTCTCGGCCTGGCTCAGGCCCTGGCAGTTGGAGAGGATAAGGTACTCCATGGCCTGGGAAAAACACTCGGAAAGGTCAATGGTCTCATAGGCGTCATAATTCACATAGGCGTCGGCATAGTGGCCGAACTCGTGGGCCAGTATGAGCACGTCATCTATATACCCGTAAGCTGAGAGGAAGAGGAAGGGGGCCTCATAATCTGTGAGATAGCTCTGGAATGACAGCTCCGCCTTGCCGCTTCGCAGCTCCACATCGTAATACCCGCCATCCAGCATGAAGCTGAAGGCATTATCCGCCTCGCCGCCTATGGCCTGGGCCCCGCTGCCCACGAGCTCGAGGAGCCGCTGGGAGCTGAGACTGCAATATTCGATCTCCTTGTAGGGATCCTCAGCCATGACGCGGACGTACAGCGGCACAAGGATCTCTTTTATATCCTGCACATATGCCGCCGCCTGCTCCGGGCTGTAGTCGCGCTCGAAGTAATAGTAATACTGCATCTCCTCATAGCTGCCGAAGCCCAGGGCCCGGGCCTGCTCCTGCCGGACGGAGACCAGCTCTATATATATCTCCGCCACGGGCTGATAGTGCTGCTCGTAATGGGCGAGGATGAGGTCCTCATAGCTGCCGTCCTGCTGATAATACTGGCTGAGCTCCTCCTCCGCTTCCAGGAGCCCGGCCATAAGCTCCCTGTATTCAGCTATGAGCTCGCCCTCCCGGGTCATAAGCTCTACCACATGGTCGTTCAGACTGCCCTGGCCCCTCTGGGCATATTCCTGAGCGAAGCCCGGCCAGAAATAGTATTTCTCCAGCAGCTCCGCAATGGACGAGCCCCCGCATAGATAGTATATATCCTCGATGATTTTTTGTATCTCCGGCTGCTTGGTAAGACACCAGGCGTATTCCCCGGCATAATACTCATCCTGCACATTCATGCAGTTGCGTATATTGGCCAGGCTGGACATGGTGTGAAAATTATAATACTCCTGATAGCAGCGGTCCAGAATGTCCATTGCGCCGTTAAGGCCGCAGCCGTTCTCAAGGGCCAGCTCCAGCTCCAGGGCACAGGCCATGAGCCGGCCCGGAACGGGCCGTTCATAGGAGATATCCTCGAAAGCCGGGGGATAAAACTCGTCCTCGGCGGCAAGTGGAGCCCGCTCCTCCCGGCTGAAGCCGGCGGAGCCGAAGCCCGCCTGCTGTCCGCAGCCGCAGAGCAGGCAGGCGGCCAGAAGCAGGGACGTGAGCGCGCAGATCCTCTTTTTCATCTCTTTCTCGTCCTCTCTGTCGGCGGGGATATATCGCCGCTGCTGTCCACCGCCCAGGCCGTGAGCCGATGGCGGCAAATTTGGAGACGGCCCAAGCCTCTCTCATCCTTCCCGTCCCACCGGGAAAGACCACAGGGCTCTTCGGCAGGCCTTTCCAATGCCGGAGCGCCGGGGCCGCTTCATATATGATACCACAGGGACCCTCAGATTGAAAGCATGATCCCCGCTGAATTTTTAACGGGATCTATCCGCCGATTCCCCTTGAAATCGGAGACGGGATTACTTATAATCAACATGAGCGGAGAGAGCCCTTTTCTCTCCATTACACAAAAACATTTTGAGGTGAGACCCATGAACGAGATATATGTCACCGGCCACCGGAACCCGGACACCGATTCCATCGTTGCCGCCATGGCCTATGCCAACCTGCGCAACGCCCTGGGGGATCGGGAATACAAGGCCGTGCGCATAGGCGCGATAAACGACGAGACCCAGAACATGCTCGACCGCTTCGGCTTTCAGCCGCCGGAGCTGGTGAAGAACATGCGCACTCAGATCTGCGACCTGGATTTCGACCGCCCGCCGGAGCTGAACCGCTCGGTCACGATGGACCTGGCCTGGCGCACCATGCGGGAGGGGAAGATCGCCACCATGCCCATCCTCAACGACGACGGCAGCCTCTATGGCATGCTCTCCGCCGGTGATATCGCCTCCTTCGATATGCAGACCATATACTCAAGCCGGGTGGACGAGCTGCCGGTCTTCAATCTGCTGAGCGTTCTTGAGGGCCAGCTCGTAAACGAGTACAGCAATCTGGTAAACTCCCTGTCCGGCGAGGTCTTTGTGGCCCTGCCCCAATCCTATGAGGACCCGGCCCTGTTCCGCCGGGACAGCATACTCATCTGCGGCCACCAGCCGGAGCTGGTGGACAAGGCCCTGGAGGCCGGGGTGAACTGCCTCATCCTCTGCCAGACGGATATCGACCCCCGCTGGGCAGACAGCAGCGGCTCTACCTGCATAATCTCCACCCCGCTGGACGCCCGGCAGACTGCCAGGATAATCTTCCAGGCCATCCCCGTCATGCGGGTCTGCCAGACGGAGAATATCATATCCTTCCACCTGACGGATTATATAGACGACGTGAAAGAAGTGCTGCTGAAGAGCCGCTTCAGAAGCTACCCGGTGCTGGACGAGGAGGAGCATGTGGTGGGCACACTGTCCCGCTTCCATCTGCTTCGCCCCAGGCGCAAGCGGGTGGTCCTGGTGGACCACAACGAGGCCGCCCAGTCCGTCCACGGCCTTGAGCAGGTGGAGATACTGGAGATAATCGACCACCACCGCCTGGCGGATATCCAGACAAAGCAGCCCATATCCGTAAGGAATGAGCCCGTGGGCAGCACCAACACCATCATCACCTCCATGTACCAGGAAAACGGCGTTATGCCCTCGCCCAGGATGGCCGGGCTGATGGCCGCCGCCATCCTGTCAGACACGGTCATGTTCAAATCCCCCACCTGCACCAAGCGTGACAAGGCCATGGCCGAGCGCCTGGCCCGTATCGCCCGCATCTCCCTGAAGGACCTGGGTAAGGAGCTGTTCTCCGCCTCCGGGGCGGACGACAAGAGCGCGGACGAGCTTTTCCGCAGCGACTATAAGCAGTTCCACATCGCCGAACAGAACATAGGCGTGAGCCAGATAACCTGCGTTGACTCCAGCCACCTTATGGCCCGGCAGGGCGAGTTTTTGGAGATGATGAAGAAGCTAAAGGTCCAGAAGGAATATGACATCGTGATCCTTATGATAACTGATGTGCTTTTGGAGGGCTCGCACCTGCTGTATGTGGGCAGTGACGACGTTATCCAGCAGGCCTTTGCCGTCATACCCAAGGATAACCATGTGTTCCTCAAGGGCGTGATGAGCCGGAAAAAGCAGATAATCCCCATGCTCACTACTCTCTGGGGTTGAATCGCGATGGATTTTACAAAAATGCAGGGAGCCGGAAACGACTTCATTATTATCGACAATATCAAGGAAAAAATTCCTTTGGAGCGCTTTCCCGCCCTGGCCCGGCGGCTGTGTACCCGGCGGCTGTCGGTGGGTGCGGACGGGCTGATGGCTCTGATCCCGCCCCGCGGCGGCGGGAACTGCGCCATGCTCTTCTTCAACTCCGACGGGAGCCTGGGCGAGATGTGCGGCAACGGAGCCCGGTGCCTGGCCCGCTTCTGCCACGAGGCGGGATATGCCGGGGAGGAGCAGCGGATAGAGACCACCGCCGGCCTTGTCACCGGCCGGCGTCTCTCGAAGGAGATATACCGGGTGCGGCTGAACGACCCGGGGGTCGTGGAGCTGGGCCTCTCAGTCCCGGCCCTGGGCCGGGAGTATGACTGCGCCTATGTGGAGCTGGGCTCCCCCGGCATACCCCACGCTGTTCTGATCCTGGATCGGGAGCAGGATCGGGAGAGCCTTCGCCCCCTGGCCAAGGCCCTGCGCAGCTCCCCGCGTTTCCCCAAGGGGGCCAATGTGAACTTCGTAAGGCTTCTGGGCGGGGAGAGGGTATCCGTCCTGACCTATGAGCGGGGGGTGGAGGACTTCACCCTGGCCTGCGGCACCGGCTGCGGCTCATCCGCCGTGGTGCTCAGCCTTATGGGC
>DBGBEC010000171.1:0-3856 GCA_048477415.1 Candidatus Limivicinus sp.
ATAACCAGGGCGAAAAAACAGCTCCACCTGGTCTGTGCCAGGCAGAGGATGCTCTTTGGCCGCACCACAGCCAACCGGGTATCCCGCTTCGTGGACGAGATCCCCGACGAGCACATACGCAAAAACATCCCCAAGGGCTACGGCTTCAGGGAGCGGCCCCGGGAGCAGAGCTTCGGCTATGCGCCCCGCAGCAGCCCCCGGCCCGGCTTAACCCCGCCCGCGCCCCGGCAGGCTCCAGCCGCTCCCCTTAGCTTTGCTCCGGGGGACCTGGTGCGGCACAAGGCCTTCGGCGAGGGCCGGATAGTAAAAATGACTCCCATGGGCGGAGACCATCTTATCGAGATAGATTTCAAGGACCTGGGCACAAAAAAGCTTATGCTCCGGGCCGCCGCCCAGCACATGAGCAAGGAATAAGAGAGAACATGACACAGAAAAAAGCCTTACTTGGCAGACTTGCCATATTTGCCACCGCTTTTATATGGGGCACATCATTCGTTGTTTTCAAAACCACGCTCAGCAGCGTTGGCACCCTGTGGGTGCTGGCCGTACGCTTCAGCCTGTCGGCCCTGCTGCTTGGCCTTGCGGCGGGGAAAAAACTGCGGCACATGGAGAGGCGGGTATTTAAAGGCGGGATCCTGATGGGTCTCTGCCTCGCGGCGGCCTATATCGTCCAGACCTATGGCCTTATGTACACTACTCCGGGGAAAAACGCTTTCCTCACCGCCACCTACTGCGTGCTGGTGCCCTTCATGGCCTGGGGCATATACCGGCGCAGGCCCGGCGGCTCAAATATCCTGGCCGCTTTCCTGTGCATAAGCGGTATAGGCCTCGTGTCTCTCTCCGGAGAGGGCTCCGGCCTGAATATAGGCGATGTGCTCACCCTTTGCTGCGGCGTGTTCTACGCGCTTCAGATAATCATGATGGAGCAGTACGCCGAAAACTGCGACGCGCTTTCGATAACGGCGGTAGAGTTTGGAGCCGGGGCCCTTGTGTGCCTTCTGGGAGCGCTTATATTTGAGCCCGCCCCGGTGGGGGTGGAGCTTTCGGCCTGGCTTAACATTGGATATCTCAGCCTGGTGTGCACGGCGCTCTGCTTCTTCCTTCAGGCCTGGGGGATGAAATACACGCCCTCCTCCACCACCGCCGTTATAATGACGCTGGAATCTGTCTTCGGGACCCTGTTCTCAGTGCTGCTTTACGGCGAGCCGATAACCCCCAGGCTGTTTCTGGGCTTTGCCCTGATCTTCTTCTCGGTCCTCATATCAGAGGCGGGGCCGGACCTATTCAGAAAGAGGAGAAAAGCATGAGGAACATAAAGGCCGGTGACATAAGCCGGGCCATTGCGGAAATGTGCCTTGAGGCCAATGTAAAACTGCCCGTGGATATATCCGCCGCCATGGAGAGAGCGCGTCGGGAAGAGCCCTGGCCCCTGGCCGCCGATACCCTGGATGTGCTCTGCCGCAACAGCGCTGCCGCCCTGGAAGAGGGGCTGCCCATATGCCAGGACACAGGCCTTGCCTGCGTTTTGGCGGAGCTCGGACAGGACGTGCACATCGAGGGCGATTTTTACGCCGCAGTCGACGAGGGCGTCCGCCGCGGCTATGGGGAGGGCTATCTGAGAAAAAGTGTGGTAGCCGACCCGCTGCGCCGGGTGAACACCGGGGACAACTGCCCCGCCCTTGTGACGGTGGAGCTTGTGCCCGGGGACAGGCTTCGGCTCTCGCTCATGCCAAAGGGCTTTGGCAGCGAGAACATGAGCAGGCTTGCCATGCTGAAGCCTGCCGACGGCCTCGAAGGTCTTAAACGCTTCGTAAGGGAAACTGTTGCCGGGGCCGGGGCCAATCCCTGCCCGCCCATCGTTGTGGGCCTGGGCATAGGGGGCAGCTTCGACAAGGCGGCGCTGCTGGCGAAAAAAGCCCTGTTCAGGCCCATCGACCAGCCCAACCCCGATCCGTTTTACGCGGGACTTGAAAAAGAGCTGCTGGACGAGATAAACGCTCTGGGCATTGGTCCCCAGGGCTTCGGCGGCAGGACAACGGCCCTGGGCCTCAATATCGAGACCATGCCCACCCATGTGGCGGGACTGCCCGTGGCCGTGAACATAAGCTGCCATGTGACCCGGCGGGCAAGCCGGGAGCTGTGAGGTCTGTATGGAACATGAACTTATTCTTCCCGCCGGGAAGGAAACGCTCTCCCGGCTTCGGGCCGGGGACAGGCTGCTGCTGACAGGCCTTATATACACCGCCCGGGACGCTGCCCACAAGCGGCTCACCGAGCTTATCGCCCAGAGCGCTCCCCTCCCCTTTCCACTGAGGGACAGCGCCATATACTATGCCGGACCCACACCGGAACCGCCGGGCAGGGTCATCGGCTCCGCCGGGCCCACCACCTCCGGCCGGATGGACAGCTATGCCCCGGCCCTTTTGGACAGAGGGCTGAGCATAATGATAGGCAAGGGGGCAAGAAGCCCCCAGGTCGTCAGCTCCATGGTGAAAAACGGGGCTGTATATCTGGCTGCCATGGGCGGAGCCGGAGCGCTGACGGCCTCCCGGGTGCGCCGGGCCCGGGTCATCTGCTGGGAAGATCTGGGCTGCGAGGCGGTGAGGGAGCTATATGTGGAGGACCTGCCCCTTATCGTGGCGATCGACAGCCTGGGCGGGAACATATATGAAAGGGGCCCAGCGGCCTATCTTGAGAGTTTGAAAGGCGGTAATTGAGCATGGATATCGGAGAAAGCTCCCTGGCTCTCCACTATGAGCGCCGTGGTAAGATAGAAATGGTCTCCCGGGTGGAAGCGGGCAGCCGGGAGGCGCTTAGCCTGGCCTATACCCCGGGTGTGGCCAGACCCTGCCTGGAGATACAAAAGGACCCGGCCAAAAGCTATGAGCTGACCCGCCGCTGGAACACTGTGGCCGTGGTGACAGACGGCACAGCGGTGCTGGGCCTTGGGGATATAGGCCCCGAGGCGGGCATGCCCGTTATGGAGGGCAAATGCGTGCTCTTCAAGGAGTTTGGCGGGGTGGACGCCATCCCCCTGTGCGTCCGCAGCAAGGATGTGGACGAGATCGTGAACACAGTGGCGCTGCTGGCCGGCTCCTTCGGCGGGATAAACCTGGAGGATATATCCGCCCCGCGCTGCTTTGAGATCGAGGAAAAGCTGAAGACCCGCTGCGACATCCCCGTTTTCCACGACGACCAGCACGGCACCGCGGTGATAGTCCTGGCGGCGCTGAAAAACGCCCTGCGCCTTACGGGAAAAGCGCCGGAAGAGATAAAAATAGTAAGCTCCGGGGCCGGGGCCGCGGGGACTGCGGTCGTAAAGCTCTTGGCGGGCCAGGGCTTTGGACGGATAGTCATGTGCGACCGGGAGGGGTCCATATACGCAGGCCGCCCCGGGCTCAACGCCGCCAAGGCCGATATCGCCGCCATAACGAATCCCGGGCTGGAGAAGGGCCCTCTCTCCCAGGTGATAAAAGGCGCGGATGTGTTCATCGGCGTCTCCGCCCCCGGCCTTCTCACCGGGGAGATGGTAAAAACCATGAACCGTGACAGCATAATATTCGCCTGCGCCAACCCCACGCCGGAGATAATGCCCGATGAGGCTCTGGCCGCCGGGGCGGCCGTCGTGTCCACCGGGCGCAGCGACTATCCGAACCAGGTGAACAACGTCCTGGCCTTCCCCGGAATTTTTCGGGGCGCTCTGGACGTGCGGGCAAGGGATATAAACCTTGAGATGAAGCTGGCCGCGGCCCAGGCCATTTCTGAGCTGGTCTCTGATGAAGAGCTCAGCCGCGACTATATCCTTCCCGCCCCTTTCGACCCCCGGGTGAAGGACGCCGTCGCCGCCGCAGTTGCC
>DBGBEC010000172.1:0-2535 GCA_048477415.1 Candidatus Limivicinus sp.
GGCCCTATGACTTCTCAAAGCCGGTGCCCCAGTCGGAGGCGGTGGACAGAAGCTACTTTGACGACGCTGTCTTCATCGGCGACTCGCGGACAGAGGGTCTTATAACCAATACCGGCCTTTATAACGCCACCTCCTTCATCCACAAGGGAATGGCGGTGGACACGGTGTTCACCACGCTCCTCGCGGAGCGGAACGGGGTATGGGTATCGGCCCTGGAGGCCCTGAAGGATATGAGCTTCAGCAAGGTCTATGTCATGTTCGGCATAAACGAGGCCGGCTGGGTGGACAGCGGCATATTCATCGAAAGATACGGCAAGGTGATAGACGCCATAAGGGAGGCCAATTCCGAGGCGATAATTTATGTCCAGGGCATAATCCCCGTGGCGGAGAGCGTGTCCTCCACCCATGCCTATATAAAGAACGAGAAACTACAGGAATACAACCAGCTCCTCCTTGAGCTTGCCGAGGAGAAGCAGGTATATTACATAGACACCGGCGCGGCCTTCGCCGGGGAGGATGAGCCCCTGCCCGAGGACGCGGCCACAGACGGGATACATCTTAAGCGTGAATACTGCGATATCTGGCTTGAGTATCTTGAAAATCATGTCGTCACAGCCTGAGGAGGAAAAATGAAAAAAACTGTTCTTATCATGGCCCTTGCGGCCCTTGCCCTTCTGCTCTGCGCCTGCGGAGGCGCGCCCAAGGAGATCGACGCCCAGGCCCTGGCCCAGGAGCTCGCTGCCCTTCCCTTTGAGGACGAGCTGAGCCCCGCGCCCGAGGGCACCGCGGAGCATGTATACAAGATAGAGGGCGCGGAGGAGAGCTATATCTATATCGGCAGCGGCGCCACCGCCGAGGAGGTGGCTGTGTTCAGCTTCGCCGACGAGGCCGGGGCGAAGGCCGCGCTTGAAGCCCTTCAGGCCAGAGTAGAGGCCCAGAAGGCCGCTTTCGAGAGCTACGTCCCCGCCGAGCTTCAGCGGCTCGACAATGCCCTGCTGCGTCAGAGCGGCAACTGCGCGGTGCTCTGTGTGGCTGCCGGGGACCAGGCGGAAGAGATCGTGTCAAAATATCTCGGATAAATGCGAGTGGATAAGACCCGGGGGGAGGATTGAACATGGTATTCAGCAGCACTGTATTCCTGTTTCTTTTCCTCCCCGCCGTTTTGCTTTTTTATTTTATCTGCCCCAGAAGGCTAAGAAACGGCGTACTGCTGTTTTTCAGCCTGCTTTTCTATTCCTGGGGCGAGCCGGTGTATGTGCTGATAATGCTCTTCTCCACGGTCTTTGACTATGTAAATGGCCTGCTGATAGAGCGCTTCAGGCAAAAGGGGCGGCCCGACGGGGCCAAATGGGTGCTCGTGGGCTCGGTGGTGATAAACCTTGGTATCCTGGCCTTTTTCAAGTATGGGAACTTTTTTATCGACAACCTGAACGCGCTGACGGGCCTCGGCCTTCAGCCTCTCCCCGTGTCCCTGCCCATCGGCATATCCTTCTATACCTTTCAGACCATGTCCTATACTATAGACGTGTACCGGGGCGACAGCCGGGCCCAGAAGAACATTGTGGATTTCGGGGCCTTTGTCTCCATGTTCCCCCAGCTCGTTGCGGGGCCTATAGTCCGGTATAAGGACATTGAGGAGCAGCTCCGTTCCCGGCGGGAGAGCCTGGAGGGCTTTTGCTCCGGCATACGGCGCTTCGTCTGCGGTCTTTTCAAAAAGCTGGTCTTCGCCAACAGCCTGGGCCTGCTTTGGGAGCAGATATCTGCCGCGGGCTCTGCCGCCGTGGCCGCCGACGCGGCCTGGATAGGGGCCGTGGCCTTTTCCCTCCAGATATATTTCGATTTCTCCGGCTATTCCGACATGGCCATAGGTCTGGGCCGCATGTTCGGCTTCAGCTTCATGGAGAATTTTGAGCACCCTTATCTCTCCCGGAGCGTGACGGAGTTTTGGCGCAGATGGCACATATCCCTTGGCACCTGGTTCAGGGAATATGTGTACATCCCCCTGGGCGGAAGCCGCCGGGGCCGGGCCATTACTGTTCGGAATCTGCTCATCGTCTGGGGACTTACGGGCTTCTGGCACGGGGCAAGCTGGAACTTCCTCCTGTGGGGCCTGTATTTCGGCCTGCTGCTGACCATGGAAAAGCTCTTCCTGCTGAAGGCACTGGAAAGGCTCCCGGTCTTCCTGCGCCGCTTTTACGCGCTGTTTTTGGCGGTGATAAGCTGGGTCATTTTCGCCTTTGAGGATGTGGGAGAGGGGCTTTCCTGGATAGGGGCCATGTTCGGCGGCGGAGCCGGTATTTTCAGCGCCGACGCCCTGTATTATCTGAGCGGCAGCGGGCTCCTGCTGCTGTTCGGCGCCCTGGCAAGCCAGGGCCTGCCCAAAAAGCTGGCCCTCCGCTGGGAGGGCGCTCCCCAGAGCCCGGTGGGCTTCTGGTCAAGGCTGGCCCTCCTGGGGCTTATGTTCCTGGTGAGCCTGTGCTTTCTTGTGGGCTCCACCTATAACCCCTTTTTGTATTTCAGATTTTAGGAGGAACG
>DBGBEC010000173.1:0-5399 GCA_048477415.1 Candidatus Limivicinus sp.
AACGGGACGGAGACGGGGACCTGCGTCTGAGCTTTTACTCTGCCTTCGGGGGCTTCAACAGCTCTCTCGGGGCCAGGAGCGAATTCAGCCTGGCGCTTGAAGAGGGGGACCGGGAGATATACTTCAGCCGCCCGGATGGCGGATACGAGCTGATACTGCTGAAGGACGGCCAAACCGGCCAATGGCAGCGCCGATAAATATACATCGGCAGTGAAATGGCTCTTCCGGCAGGCTGAAAAGCTGAAGATCCCCGCAGCCTTGCGACTGCGGGGATCTGGTGACCCGTACGGGACTCGAACCCATGTTACCGCCGTGAAAGGGCGGTGTCTTAACCACTTGACCAACGGGCCTTATAAAAGGGCGCAGCGCAAAGGCTGCGCCCTTTATTTGGTAGCGGCACCTGGATTCGAACCGGGGACACTGCGGGTATGAACCGCATGCTCTAGCCAACTGAGCTATGCCGCCATGTAAATACTGCCTGAACAGCAATAGGAATTTTACCAGACTTGGGCCCGCTTGTCAACTATAATTTTGCGGATTTTCGCATTTTTTTGTCTTGGCTTCCCGGGTGAAGGGGTCTTCACCCGGGAAATACCCGTACCGGCGGCTCAGCCCTGCTGTTCCAGCTTTTTCAGCAGGGCCTGGAGAGCCAAAGCCCGGTGGCTTATGCGGTTTTTCTCCTCGGGGTCCAGCTCAGCGGTGGTCATGCCGTACTGGGGGAGGTAGAAAAGCGGGTCATAGCCGAAGCCGTTCGAGCCCCTTTCCTCCTGGCCTATCACGCCGTAGAGACAGCCCTCGGCGGTGAGGCTGCTGCCGTCAGGCCTTACAAGGGCCATGGCACAGGTATAGTGGGCGCCCCTGTCGCTCCGACCGGAGAGCAGTTCCAGAAGAAGGCGGTTGTTGGCCTTGTCGTCCCCGTGGATGCCGGAGAAGCGGGCGGAGTATATCCCAGGGGCTCCGTCCAGCGCGTCCACGCAGATTCCGCTGTCGTCCGCCAGGGCGCAGCAGCCGGATATCTCCGCGATCTCCCGGGCCTTTTTCAGGGCGTTTTCCATGAAGCTCAGGCCGTCCTCCACCGTCTCGTGGTCTATGCCCGCCTCCCTCATGGAGACTATCTCCTCAAACACAGAGCCCAGGATGGCCTTTATCTCCACAAGCTTGTGGGCGTTATTTGACGCGATTATAAGTTTCATATCTCCACCTCAGAAAAGACCTGATATAAGGCCGTTTTCGTCCACGTCTATCCGTTCTGCCGCGGGGGACTTGGGAAGACCGGGCATGGTCATTATATCCCCGGCCAAAGCCACGATGAAGCCAGCCCCGGCGGAGACCTTCATGCCCCTTATGCTCACGGTAAAGTCCTCCGGCGCGCCCAGCTTCGTCGGGTCGTCGGAGAAGGAATATTGGGTCTTGGCAACGCAGACCGGCAAGGACCCAAAGCCCAGCTCGGTAAGCTCCCTGAGCTGCTTCTCCGCCGCCGGGAGCAGGCTTATATCCCGGCCGCCATAGACACGGCGGACGATGGCCCGAAGCTTTTCCTCGATGGGCAGCTCCAGCCCGTAGCTGAAGCGGAAGTCCGCCCGTTCCTCCCGGCAGAGGCGCAGCACCTCTTCCGCAAGCTCCAGGCCGCCCCGGCCCCCTTTCTCCCAGACCTGGGAGAGGAGCATATTGACCCCCAGCTCCCGGCACTTGGCCATGACGAGGCCGGTCTCGGCCCGGGTGTCGGTGGGGAACTGGTTCAGGGCCACCACGCAGGGCAGACCATAGACATTTTTGATGTTTGACACATGGCGCAGGAGGTTCGGCAGGCCCCTTTCAAGGGCGGCCAGATCCTCCTGGTCAAGCTCTTTCTTGGAGAGGCCTCCGTGCATTTTAAGAGCCCTGATGGTCGCCACGATGACCACGGCGGAGGGGCGCAGGCCGGAGACCCGGCATTTTATGTCCAGGAACTTCTCCGCTCCCAGGTCCGCGCCAAAGCCCGCCTCCGTCACCACATAGTCGCCGCATTTCAGGGCCATTTTCGTGGCCAGCAGCGAGTTGCAGCCGTGGGCGATATTGGCGAAGGGGCCGCCGTGGACAAAGGCGGGGGTGCCCTCAAGGCTTTGGACCAGGTTTGGCTTTATGGCGTCCTTCAGAAGGGCGGTCATGGCCCCCTGGGCCCTGAGCTGGCCGCAGGTGACGGGCCTTCCCTCATAGCTGTAGCCCACTACAATGCGCTCCAGCCGGTTTTTAAGGTCCACAACAGAGTCGGCCAGGCAGAGCACCGCCATTATCTCGCTGGCCACGGTGATGTCAAAGCCGTCCTCCCGGGGGACGCCGTTTGCCTTGCCCCCCAGGCCGTCCACGATGGAGCGAAGCTGCCTGTCGTTCATGTCCAGACAGCGCCGCCAGCTTACGCGCCGGGGGTCTATATTCAGGGCGTTGCCCTGCTGGATGTGGTTATCCAACATGGCGGCAAGCAGGTTGTTGGCCGCGCCGATGGCGTGGATGTCCCCGGTGAAGTGGAGATTTATATCCTCCATGGGCACCACCTGGGCATGACCGCCGCCGCAGGCGCCGCCCTTCACGCCGAAGACAGGGCCCAGAGAGGGCTCCCGCATGGCGATGACGGAGTTCTGCCCCAGCCTTCTCAGAGCGTCGCCCAGGCCGATGGTAGTGGTGGTCTTGCCCTCCCCTGCGGGGGTGGGGGTGATAGCCGTCACCAGGATAAGTTTCCCGTCGGGCCTCTCCGTCTCCCTGAGGAGGGCCGGGTCCGCCTTGGCCTTGAAGCGGCCGTAACGCTCAAGGTATCTCTCGTCGATGCCCGCACTCCGGGCTATCTCCTCTATGGGGCGCATAGCGCAGCTCTGGGCTATTTCAATATCACTCAGCCAGGCCATGTGGTCATTGTCTCCCTTCAAGTCATTTTCAGCGGAAGTATTCCACGGCGGCGCGGAACATCTCCATGTCGTAATTGCCGGGCACGTTCATATACAGGCCCCGGCCCACACGCTCGGCGTGGCCCATCTTGCCGAAGACACGGCCGTCCGGCGAGCATATGCCCTCCACGGCGGCCGCAGAGCCGTTGGGGTTAAAGGGCAGCTCTCCCGCGGCAAGGCCCCGGTCATCCACATACTGGGTGGCTATCTGGCCCTTAGCGGCAAGCTCCTTTACAAGGCTGTCCTCCGCGAGGAAGCGGCCCTCGCCGTGGGAGATGGGCACGCTGTATATATCGCCCACCCGGGTGCGGGAAAGCCAGGGGGAGAGATTGGAGGCCACCCGGACCCTTACGATCCGGGACTGGTGCCTGGCAATGGTGTTGAAGCTCAGTGTGGGGCAGGAGGCGTCCGTGTCCATTATCCTGCCGTAGGGCACAAGACCCAGCTTTATAAGGGCCTGGAAGCCGTTGCATATGCCGCAGATAAGTCCGTCGCGCCTGTCGAGCAGCTCCTCCACCCCGGCCCGGACAGCACCGGAACGGAAGAAGGCGGTAATGAATTTGCCGGAGCCCTCGGGCTCGTCCCCGCCGGAAAAGCCGCCGGGGATGAATATCATCTGGCTGTCGGAGAGCTTTTTGGCAAAGTCGTCTATGCTGCGGCTGACGGCCTGGGGGTCCAGGTTGTTTATGACGAAGATCTCCGCCTCGGCCCCGGCCTCTTCCATGGCCCGGGCGCTGTCGAACTCGCAGTTGGTGCCGGGAAAGACGGGGATGAGCACCCGGGGCCTGGAGAGCCGGAGGGCCGGGGCCGCCCGCTCCTTTTCCGGGGCGCTGAAAAGCTCCGGCGCTTTCTCAAGGCCGGGCGCCTTCACGGGATACACGCTCTCCAGCTTGTTCTCGTAGAGCTCCATAAGCTCGGCCAGGAAGAGCCTCTCGCCCCTGTATATAAACTCCCGCTCGCCCAGCACATGGCCCAGGAGCCGGCCCTCCTCAAAGTCCACGGGGACCTCAAGCAGGAAGGAACCATAGCTGTAGCCGAAGATGTCCTCAAGGCTCAGGCTGCTGTCAAAACTGAAGCCCAGGAGCCGGCCCAAAGACATTTTGAGCACCGCCTCGGCTATCCCGCCAAGGCCGGGGGTATAGACGGAGAAGACCTTGCCCGTCTTTCTCAATTTGCTCACCCGGCGGAACAGGGCAAGAAGAGACCCGGCCTGGGGAAGCCCGTCCACGCCGTATTCCGGGCTCAAAAGCACGAGCTTGTGCCCGGCGGCCTTCATATAGTTCGTGCCGATATCGGCGGTCTTCCCGGTGGTGACGGCGAAGGAGACCAGGGTGGGGGGCACGTCCATGCTCTCAAATGAGCCGCTCATGGAGTCTTTTCCGCCGATAGCGCCGATCCCTAACTCCATCTGGGCCCTGAAGGCCCCCAAAAGGGCGGCCAGAGGCTTGCCCCAGCGGCTCTCCTCCCGGCCCAGGCGCTCGAAATACTCCTGGAAGCTGAGATAAACATCTTCAAATTCCGCCCCGGTGGCCACCAGTTTGCACACAGACTCGACTACCGCCAAATAGGCGCCGTGATAGGGGCTCTTCTCGCTTATGAAGGGGTTGAAGCCCCAGGCCATAAGGGAGCAGTCCTCCGTGTGTTTTTTCTCCATGGATATCTTCTGGACCATGGCCTGGATGGGGCAGAGCTGGGTCTCGCCGCCGAAGGGCATGAGCACGGTACCTGCCCCGATGGTAGAGTCAAAGCGCTCTGCCAGGCCCCGGTGAGAGCAGCAGTTCAGGTCCCCGGCAAGGGCGGTATAGCCCTGGCTGAAGCTCGCGGGCAGGGCTTTTTTATAGTCAAGGGCGGAGAGCACATGGGCCTTCGCATGCTTCTCCGCACCGTTGGAGCTGAGGAATTCCCGGCTGAGGTCAACGATGGTCTCGCCGTTCCAGCGCATGATGAGCCGGGGGTTCTCGGTGACTTTGGCGAGGATGCTGGCCTCAAGATTCTCCCCGGCGGCCAGGGCCATGAAGCGCCCCGCGTCCTCCCGGGCGACTACGACAGCCATCCGCTCCTGAGATTCGCTTATGGCAAGCTCGGTGCCGTCCAGGCCCTCGTACTTTTTGGGCACGGCGTTAAGATCTATATCCAGACCGTCGGCAAGCTCGCCCACGGCCACGGACACGCCGCCCGCTCCAAAGTCGTTGCAGCGCTTTATAAGGCGGCAGGCCTCGCCGTTTCTGAAAAGGCGCTGGAGCTTCCGCTCCTCCGGAGCGTTGCCCTTCTGGACCTCCGCGCCGCAGCTTTCAAGGGACTGGACAGTGTGGGATTTGGAGGAGCCGGTGGCCCCGCCGCAGCCGTCCCTGCCGGTGCGCCCGCCGAGGAGGATGACCACGTCCCCGTCTGCCGGGGTCTCCCGCCGGACATTCTCCGCCGGGGCGGCGGCTATCACCGCGCCTATCTCCATGCGCTTTGCCGCGTAGCCCGGGTGATAGA
>DBGBEC010000174.1:0-3058 GCA_048477415.1 Candidatus Limivicinus sp.
GGCTTCGGCATATCCGGCGCGGTGAACCACACCACCGGCATAAGCGCCGACAAATTCATCGCCGTCAACCGCGACAAAAACGCGCCCATCTTCAACTACTGCGACTTCGGCATCGTCGCAGACATGGACCAGGTCTGCGACGCCCTCATCGCGCTGATCAAAGGATAGGCATGGACCAGCTCACAGAG
Organism: Candidatus Limivicinus sp.; assembly: GCA_048477415.1. GTDB lineage: Bacteria > Bacillota > Clostridia > Oscillospirales > Oscillospiraceae > Limivicinus. Next base: position 189 of record DBGBEC010000174.1, read on the forward strand.
ATAGCAAATGGCCTGTGGTCCTTTCCCATAAGCCTCCCCAATAACCCCCTGAAATGGCTCAACTGCTATGCCATAAAAGCCCGGGACGGCGGCAGAAACCTGCTGATAGACACCGGTTTCGACAAAGCCGAGTGCAGGGCCGCTCTCTTTGCCGGTATGGAGGCCTTAGGGCTGGAACCGGAAAAAACAGACGTCTTCCTTACCCACATCCACTCGGACCATATCGGCAACGCCGCCGCCCTGCAAAGGCTTGGCTGCCGCATGATAATGGGCAGGACAGACTTTGAGCTGTTATCCGTCGGCGAGACAGAGCGCTGGGCGGCGGGAAAGAGAAGGGCCGCCGCCGAGGGAATGCCCATTGAGGAACTGGAGCTGGCCTGCCGCCTTGACCGCTCACTGATCTTCAGCTCCGGCCCGATAGAGGCCGAAACAGTGAAAGAGGGGGACACGCTACATTATGGCGGCTTTCATTTTCAGTGCGTGGAGACCCCGGGCCATTCCCCGGGACATATGTGTCTGTATGAGCCCAGGGGGAAGATAATGCTCCTTGGGGACCATGTGCTCTTTGATATAACGCCCAATATATGCGCCTGGTCCAGCCGGGCCGATTCCCTGGGCGATTATATGAAGAGCCTGGAAAAAACGGCCTTTTATGACATAGCCGTCCCCCTGCCCGGCCATAGAGGCATGGCGCGCGAAGCCCTGCGCAGCCGCATAAGCGCCCTTCTTGAGCACCACCGGCAAAGACTATCAGAGGCAGAGACACTTATACGGGAAAGCAGAGGCCTCAGCGCCTATGAGACAGCGGCCAGGATGAGCTGGAAAATAAGGGCTCAGGACTGGAGAGAATTTCCGGTGACACAGAAATATTTTGCCCTCAGTGAAACTCTTGCCCACCTTGACCATCTTCTGAAGAAAGGCCGAATACTTCGCGCGGCCGAGGAAAACGGAGAGATAAGATACTATCCTCAGATATATTAATATAGAAGGAGACTGCCTTATGAAAAGAAATGATATCCCCGCCTTTGGTCCTCTAACAGGGGTCAGAGTGATCAACCACGGCACCAATATGGCGGGCCCGGTGGCCTGCGATATAATGGCCGACTGGGGGGCGGACGTTATCTGGGTGGAAAATCCCAAAGCACCCGACGCCTGCCGCACCAGCACTCTCGGCGAGGCGGACAGACGGAACCAGCGCTCCATATCCATCGACCCGGTTGGCAACAAGGAGGCGTTTATAAAGCTGCTTGTCTCGGCAGACATCGTCATCGAGGCCACAAAGGGCGGCCAGTACGAGCGCTGGGGATATACTGATGAACTGCTCTGGTCATATAATCCAAAGCTTGTTATCGTTCATCTGTCAGGCTTTGGCCAGACCGGGGACCCGGGCTATGTCTCCCGGCCTGCCTATGACCCAATAGCTCAGGCCTTTGGCTGCAATATACAGTTCAACGGCTTCCCCGACAGGGACCCCATCGTGGCGGGAATGTTCATCGGTGACTATCACCCGTCCATGTTTGCCCTCGGCTCCGCCTTGGCGGCTCTGTACCGCGCCCAGATAAGCGGCCGGGGGGACAGCATAGATCTGGCCCAATACGAGGCCATGCTGAGGCTTCAGGGCCGTTATCCCAGCGGGTATTTGACAAAGGGGATAGAAGTCGGCCCGGAGGCGAGACCCGGCACGGCAAACGACAGGTTCGCGGGCTGGGGCCAGTATGCCTGCGGCGACGGAAAATTCGTGTATATATGCCCCTTTGGCGTCAGTCCCTTCAGGAACACCATAAAATTCCTCGGCCTTGAATATGGGGGAGAGGATTATCCGGCCGGGACCGTTTTCTGTATAACTTCCAAAACCGAGGCCTCGGCAAAGCTCATAAAGGCCCTCAAGGATTTCTGCGCGGCCAGGCCTGCCAGGCAGGTGGAAGACGAGATGGTCGCCGCGGGGATACCCTGTCAGATGGTGCTGGACTATTCCGACGCGAAAGATAACCCCCATTACATTGCCAGGGAGAGCTTTACATCCTGGGTAAATCCCCGGGGCGAGACGATAAAGGGCGTCAATGTGGTACCCAAATTCAAAAATGAGCCCGGCCGTATCTGGCGCGGCATGCCCGGACTTGGCCAGGATAATGACGATATACTCAGCGAGCTGGGGTATACCGCCGAGGAGATACAGGCGATGTACGAAAAAAAGCTCATTCAAAAGAAATGAGCTGAGGGGAGAGGCCAATGAAAAAATTATACCAGGAGATAAGCATAAACAAACTCGTGCTCAAAAACCGCGTGGTAATGGCCCCCATGAGCGTATACAACACCAAGGACGGCTATGCCAGCGAAGGGGATGTGGCCTTTTACAGGGAGCGCGCCAGAGGTGGCGTGGGTCTTATCGTTTTCGCGAACATGCAGTGGGACCCGGTGCGGAAGAACCCAAACAGCGGCGCTATGCTTACGGACGAAAAGTATATACCCTCCCTCCGGAAAGTCACCTCAGCTATCCATGAGGAAAACTGCGCGGTTTTTGCCCAGCTCATGCACAAGGGACGCTATGCCACGGCCGCGTCACAGGGCGGGGAACAGCCTGTCGGCCCCTCCGCAGTCCCCACCAGATATAACGGCTTTGAGATGCCAAGGGAGCTGACAGCCGACGAGATACGCCAGTTTGTTCTCTGGCAGGCCCAGGCTGCGGGGATCGCAAAAAAGGCCGGCTTCGACGGGATCGAGATCGAGACCAACTCCGGTTATCTCCACGGCCAGTTCTTTTCGCCCCTGACCAACAGGCGGGGGGACGAATACGGCGGCGATATCCACGGACGTACCCGCTTCATGGTGGAGACTCTGAAGGCGATACGGGAGACCGTAGGCCCGGATTT
>DBGBEC010000175.1:0-3108 GCA_048477415.1 Candidatus Limivicinus sp.
GGTTCTCAGAAGGGCTTCTCCACAAAGCCGACCCGCTTATATACCTTGCGCAGGGTGCGGCGGGCCACGGCGGAGGCTTTTTCCGCCCCCTGGCTGTAGACCTTTTTCAGGTACTCCTTGTCTGCCAGGATGCGGGAGCTCTCCTCCCTTATGGGGCGCAGAGTTTCTATCACGGCCTCGCCCACGGCAGCCTTGAAGGCCCCGTAGCCCCGGCCGCTGAACTCTGCCTCGATCTCCGGGAAGCTCCGCCCGGTGACGGAGGAATAAATGCTCATAAGGTTTGCCACACCGGGCTTCTCCTCCGGGGCATAGCGGACGCAGTTTTCCGTGTCGGAGTCTGTCACCGCGCGCTTGAACTTCCTGGCTATCTCCTCGGGACTGTCCATAATGAAGACGCAGCCCTGAGGGTCAGACTTGGACATCTTGGAATCAGGGGAGCTGAGACTCATTATCCGGGCACCCACCTTGGGTATATAGGGCTCGGGCACCTTGAAGGTCTCGCCGTAGATGTTGTTGAAGCGGAGGGCCACGTCCCTTGTCAGCTCGCAGTGCTGCTTCTGATCCTGGCCCACAGGCACGAAGTCCGCCTGATAGAGCAGGATATCCGCCGCCATAAGGGCGGGATAGGTGAACAGTCCGCCGTTTATGTTCTCAGCATTCTTGGCGCTTTTGTCCTTGAACTGGGTCATCCGGCTCAGCTCGCCGAACATGGTATAGCAGTTGAGTATCCAGCCCAATTCCGCGTGCTCGTGGACATGGCTCTGGATAAAGAGAGTGTTCTTTTCCGGGTCCAGGCCGCAGGCGATATACTGGGCAAGCTGGGCCAGAGAGCGGCGGCGCAGCTCAGCCGGGTTCTGCCGCACGGTTATGCTGTGCAGATCCGCCATAAAATAGAAGCAGTCAAACTCCTCCGCCAGAGCGGACCAGTTCTTCACCGCCCCAAGATAATTGCCCAGGTGCAGGTCCCCGGAGGGCTGTATCCCCGAGAGCATCGTTTTTTTCACGCAAGCCCCATCCATATCATCATACCTCTTATCCCAACAGCCGCGTGAGCTGCGGCCGATCTCGTTTTTATCCAAAGGCTGGACCGGGCGTCCCCGGTCCTTTGCCCCGCATATTCTACCAAATTAACTTCAACTTGACAACAGGCAAAATATAAAATAATATATGAAATTGCATGTGAATTTGCTTATTATCCTTCACTCAGGAGGTATGACGATGAAAGACAGCAATTGGTTTGAGCAGATGGAGCAGCGTATTCCCCGGGGCGGGGTGCGCACCCGCTTCGCGCCCTCCCCCACTGGGTATATGCATGTGGGAAATCTCCGCACCGCCCTCTACACCTATCTTATCGCCAGGCACAGCGGCGGCAGTTTTATCCTGCGCATAGAGGACACGGACCAGGAGCGCCTTGTGGAAGGGGCCGTGGACGTGATATACCGGACCATGGAAGAATGCCGCCTGAGCCATGACGAGGGCCCGGACGTGGGCGGCCCCGTGGGCCCCTATGTGCAGACCGAGCGCCGCCCGCTGTACATGGACTATGCCCTGCTGCTCATGGAGCGGGGCCATGCCTACCGCTGCTTCTGTGAAAAGACCGAGTCTGAAGAGGACTCCGGGAACTTTGACCGGGGCGACGACCCCTGCCGCAGTCTCAGCCGGGAAGAGTCTGACCGGCGGGCCGCCGCAGGAGAGCCCTTTGTTATCCGCCAGCTCATCCCCCACGAGGGGAGCACCACCTTCCACGACGAGATATTCGGAGATATCACCGTGGAAAACAAGAGCCTTGACGACCAGGTCCTCATGAAGCGGGACGGACTGCCCACCTACAACTTTGCAAACGTGGTGGACGACCATCTCATGGGCATCACCCATGTGGTCAGAGGCAGCGAATATCTCTCCTCCGCGCCCAAATATGACCTGCTCTACAAGGGCTTTGGCTGGGAACTGCCCAAATATGTCCACTGCTCCCCCGTCATGCGCGACGCTCACAGCAAAATGTCAAAGCGCCACGGGGACCCCTCCTACGAGGACCTGGTGGCCCAGGGCTACCTCACCGAGGCGGTGATAAACTATGTGGCCCTGCTGGGCTGGAGCCCCGGGGGCGAGCGGGAGATATTCTCCCTGGAGGAGTTGGTGGAGGTCTTCGACCTGAAGGGCATATCCAAGTCCCCCGCCATTTTCGACATTGAAAAGCTCCGCTATTTCAACAGCGAGTACATCAGATCCATGGCTCCGGAGAAATTCGTCGCCGTCGCCCTGCCCTATATACGCCGGGCCGTGAAGAACGAGAACTATGACGCCGCCGCCATCGCCGCTCTGCTCCAGCAGCGGACCGAGCTTCTCACAGACATCCCCGAAAAGCTCGACTTCTTCGACGCCCTGCCGGACTATGACATCGAGCTCTTTGTCCACAAGAAGTCCAAGTCTGACCTCGCCTCCTCAAAGCTCGTGCTCAGCCGGCTCATCCCCGCCCTCCAGGCCCTGGATAGCTGGGATGACGAAAGCATACTGGCCGCCATGTCAGGCCTCGCCCTGGAGTTAGAGGCCAAAAACGCCAAGGTGATGTGGCCCGCCCGCATAGCCGCCGCCGGCAAAGCCGTCACCCCCGGCGGCGCGGTGGAGCTCTGCCGCATACTTGGCCGCGAAGAGACCCTGAAAAGGCTCTCCCTTGGTCTGAAAAAATTAGGGGACTGAGCCTCGGGCCTGCGGCCCCCTCGCGCTCCCCCGCTTTGCTGCTTGCTTTACTCTTGCCTATAGTTTTTTTGACAGGCAAAACCGGGTGGGGACGACCTCAAGAGGCGTCCCTACCCGGTCAGCTTGTCAAAAAAGGCCGATGGCCTTTTTCGTCAAGCTTCAGCCGCCACATTTTTTGTGAAAGCGTTATATCACAAAAAATCTCGCTTTGCTCGGCAAACGCCTGATAGATCAGGCTTATTGCTGGCGGTTATTGGAATACGAGGCGGGCCTGCGGCCCCCTCGTGCTCCCCCGCTTTGCTGCTTGCTTCACTCTTGCCTATAGTTTTTTTGACAGGCAAAACCGGGTGGGGACGACCTCAAGAGGCGTCCCCACCCGGTCCCTTTTTCACTGTGGGAGCGGTGCTATCG
>DBGBEC010000176.1:0-9183 GCA_048477415.1 Candidatus Limivicinus sp.
CCCCGTATCCCCAAATCAAAGCCCAGCGGCTTGTTATTTTGCTTTGGGAAATTTATCTGCGCTGGGCAGATCTTAAATTTGGTCCCGGCATTGTTCAAGATATGAGATCGCGGCGCTGTCTTTCAGCACATAGGGGGGCTGTAGTTCGGCGAAGGTCTCCATGAAAATTTGGAACGCCTCGATCAGCTCCGGGCTGTCGGAGAACACGATATCGCCGCTGGGCGGGGCCTGGTCCGGCCAGGGCAGCCTTGCGGCGTACATGCTCCGCCCGCCTATGAAAATGGAGCAATTGATATCGGCGCTGTCCAGCACGGGATTGGTATCTTCCGCGATGATCAGACGGCTCCTTCCCGCTTTCTCTTTTGCGAGCAGGGCCTGCAAAAGGGCTTTGCGGTCTTCGGGCGGGAGGCTTGTGGTCCGGCCAAACAGGCTCACCGTTCCATCGAAAGTAAATTTTGTTATCGCGGTCCTATAAATGACCGTAACACGAGCTTCGGCGCAGTGTTCAAGCTTATCATAAAGATCGAGCAGCGTTTCCGGAAAGCCGAGCCCCCTGGATACTGACGAAAAAAGCCGGCGGTCGGCCAGAAACAGCGGCATGAGCGTGTGAAGGGAGCTGAAGCCGCCGTTTACAAAAAGCATATGGAAAAACTTACTCTCTAAAAGCGGCTCAAAGCCGCTTTTTTGTATTATTGAGCGGCTTCCCCGCAGATAGGATCTCATTGCGCCGTAATACTCCCGGCACAGGGCCTTGTCTTTGGTGCGCATGATATAGCTCTTCTTTGTAAAGGCGTCCCAATAGGAGGTGAAGAGGAAGGCGTCCTCGCACATCCATATATACTTCTCGTTTTCGTGCTCGCCGGGGCAGGGGTCCTGGAAGACCTCAAGCTCTATCCTGGCCGGAAGCCCGAAAAGGAACACTATCACGTCCTCGCAGATATCGGCAATGTGCTTTCGCGTGACCCCCGTGAAGGACACGATAAGAGAAACGAGGACCCGGCTGTCGGGGCTGAGCTCCTTGTCTATCTGTGTCCACAGGGGCTTGCACTCGCCGTGGCCATAGTCATATATCGGCGCCATGATGAACACTTTCAGCTCCGGCTGGCTGCTGTGATAGCTGTATTCCGCAAGCGAGTCTATAATAAACCGGGTGTCGTAATTTTCCTGGGCCGCAGGGGCGAGGCTGGTGCCCTCATAGCTCTTTCCGCCGGAAGGGCGGGGCTTTTCCTGAAGCTCGCAGCCGCTGACGAGAAGACTGTGGACCCACTCGTAAACAGAGCCGCCTTCCCCGGCCTGCCGCGCCTCTGGGAAGGCCTTGTTCAGCCTGTCTATCCCCTCAGGGCTCAGCTCGCCGCTCATATATTCTGCCATTTTCTCAAGCGCCGGGGCGTTGCAGCGGAGAGACGGTCTTTTTGCTCCGCTCACCCACTTGTTGATATATGAAACGTCATAACCAAGCCGGGACGCCAAATGGGCCTGTTTTATGCCGGTCACGTCAAGAAGCTCCCGCAATACTTCGCCAAATGTCATGGTATTACTCCTCCGTTATAAGCGCGGTGACAGCCCTGCCGGGGGGGCTTGACTGTGTGCCTGGTCAATGCGGGTCAAGCCGTCAAATTCATGCAAGTCAAGTCACTTGCTTTGTTAAGGAAATAGCTATATCCTGTTTTTAGACATACCGTCGATGGACAAGTGGGAACAGGCCCGGGCTGAAAGCGCGCTCCCGCGCCGTTCCCGTCCCTGGCGGGTATCATGCAAATTGTAAACTATACGGGCCCGTTAGTCAAATGGATTTGCATGGCAGCTACAAAAAAGGGTGGTGCGAAATGGCAAACAAGCATTTTTCAATGACGCCGGAAGAACGGCGCATGATAGCCGAGGTCATGCGGAACGCGTACCGGCAGGATTACACGCCGGAGCGGCTTTGCAGCCTTCAAAAGATACTTGACGCGCAGCATTTCTATTGGTGGCTAAACGACCTGAAATGCGAGGAATACGCGCTGGAGCTTTTCCCGGAGGAATTTGACGCCTATTTCACCGGCATAGGAAAATACGAGAACACGGCTCTCGATTGGGCGCGGAACGCCAAGTATGGCAACTCCTTCAGGAACACGGCCCACATGGGCCATCAGCCTCTGGTCTGGTTCATGGACGAGGAGCACGCAAGGGCGATCTTCTTTTTTGAAAGCCACATGACCTTTTTGGACGATCCCGATGAATTGCTGGAGCAGTTTTTGATCTACTGCAACGATTTTGAAAAGCAGGAGAACGGCATGTGGAAGCTGACGAACTACCGCCTGCTGCAAACAAAGCAGTGCGGCGAATATCGGCAGGGCACTTCCCGTGCGCCTGAGGGATATGTATTTGAAAACTGGGAGGAAATGGAATAAATTTCACAGTTTTAACAGGAAAGTAGGAGAAAAAATGAGCGAGAAAAGAAAAAAGTTTTCCGGCTGGTCCGTCCTCGTGGGCTGCTTCATCCTGATGGTGTTTCCCGGCGGCATGATCGGCTACACCTCGGGCCTCTATATGTACCCCATCTGTCAGGAGCTTGGCTTTGCGACTTCGCAGTATTCGATCTGCATGACCATCGCGCCCTGTGTGAATGTCCTCACCAGTATTTTTCTGGTCCAATACCTCTCAAAGGGCACAAAAACAAGCATGAAGGCCATTATGCTGGCCGGCGCGGTGGTTTTGAGCTGCGGCTTTGCCTGCATGAATTTCTGCGTAAAGCTGTGGCAGTTTTATGCTATGACCGCTGTGTGGAACCTGGGCTATAATCTGCTGACCAATATTCCCGTGGCGATGATCCTGTCGAACTGGTTCGTTGAAAAGCGCGCGCTGGTGACGGGGATAGCCTTTGCCGGGGGCAACGTGGGCGGGGCGATCTTCAGCACGGCCATATCCTCCATCATCAAGACCCAGGGCTGGCGCTACTCGTACCTTTTCTGCGGGGCGCTGTGTCTTGTAGTCACCGTGCTGGCCATCCTGTTCCTCATCAAGCGCAGCCCGGCAGAATATGGGCAGAGCCCCCTTGGAGCCGGGAGCGGCAAGGCCGCGGCCGAGGACAAGCCCGCAGAGGCCTGGCAGGGCATTGACAAAAAATCAGCCCTGAAGACGCCTGTCTTCTATCTGATCTGCGCGGCAATGCTCTTCACCGGGATATATGCCGGGGGCGTTACAAAGCACGTCACCAATTATCTGTGCACAAGCGGCTGGGAGATCGTGGCCGCCGGTACGGTCAGCACCGTGTTCACCCTCTTCGGCATTCTCGGGAACACCTGCGGCGGCACGCTCATAAGCAAGGCCGGCATAAAGAAGAGCGTGCTGATAGGCGGCGCTCTGGTCATCGCGGCGATGATAAGCCTTATATACGCGGCCACGACAAAGTCTGCCGCCTATATTTACGCCGCCTGTCTCGGCCTTGCCGGTTTCCTTGGCGCTTTGGCTCCGGCGATCATAGTTTCCACGACCTTTGGAGCCAAGGAATATGCCGGGATATTTGGGCTCACGAACTCCTTCTATCTTGCCGGAAGCGCGCTGTCAGCCCCCGTAGTCGCCTGGGTATCGGAGATCTCCTCCTACAAGACCGCGTGGATCGCCGTCATTGTCCTTGTGGTGCTGATAATTGCGATATATTTTAAAAGTGTTGATTACGGGAAAAAGCTGAGAGAAAAAACGGCAGCCTAAAAATCGTCTGCGAAGCAAAACAACAAAAATCTCATTACAAAGGAGTATAACTGATATGGAAAAGCTTAAGAATAAGGTCGCGGTGATCACCGGGGGCAATTCCGGGATCGGCAGAGCGACGGCGATACTGTTCGCCAAAGAGGGCGCGAAGGTCATGATCTGTGCCAGGAGGCAGGACAAGCTTGACCAGGTGGTCAAGGAGATCGAGGAGCTTGGCGGCGAGGCGGCGGCAGTCTCCGTTGACATAGCCCTTCCCGAGAGCGCGGAGCTGGTCATAAACAAGTGCGTGGAGCGCTTCGGCCGGGTCGATATACTTATAAACAACGCCGGCAGAGTCTCATATCTGAACACCAGCATTGAGCGTGAGCTTGACACGGAGATCGTCAAAAACGTTATGGATGTGAACGCCATGGGCGCGTTCTACATGATCCGCGCGGCAGTTCCCCATATGCTGGAGCAGGGGAAGGGCGCGATCGTCAATGTCGCCTCCGTGGCGGGCAGCCATGGCCTGGGCGGCGCCAGCTATGCCGCTTCAAAGGGAGCGCTTATAGGCATCACCAGGCACACGGCCGTCATGCATACCTCCCACGGCATTCGCTGCAACGCTGTATGCCCCGGCGGCGTGAACACCCCGCTTGTCGCTCCGAGCTTCCGGGGAGAGGGGATCGACCTTGAGGCGGGCAAATGGAAATCCGCCCACATGGATACCAGCGTAGCCATGGCGGAGCCGGAGGATCTGGCGGCCAACATTCTGTTTTTTGCCTCGGACGACGCGAAGAACATAACCGGGCAGGTGCTCGTGTGCGACTTTGGCAGCTCTCTTTGACAGGGGAGCCCCGGCGAAATATCTCCGGCGGCGGGCAGTCCCGCTGCCGGAGCCAATGACCAAGACAAAGAAAGGGATACTATGTTTGATCTACTGTTCTCACCGATAACTATAAGGGAGCTGTCGCTTCCCAACCGCGTTGTTATGACGGCGATGTGTACATACCTTGTGGATGGCAACAGCGTTACCCAGCCCCTGATCGACTATGCCCGGGCCCGGGCCCTGGGCGGCTGCGGCCTTATATTCATGGAGTGTACCTCTGTCGTGGCCGACGCGAGCCCCAAAAATCATCCCTCCCTGGCAAGCGACAGCTTTGTCGCCGGACACGCCGAATATACAAGGGCCATTCATGAGGCCGGCGGCAAGTGCGCTGTCCAGCTCTGGGCCCCCGGAGCCGGGGCCATGGGCGACCCGAGCTGCCGTATCTACCTTCCGGACGGCTACGACAGCAGCAGCAAAAACATTTTCATCGCTCCCGCCGCCAGGCGCGACGAGGGCGACAGGATATTCCCCATTACAAAGTCTGAGCTGGAAAGGACCGTCGAAGACTTTGGAAAGGCGACGGCCCGGGCGGTCGCGGCCGGTTACGACATGATCGAGTTCCACTGCGGCCACAATTATCTGCCTCACACCATGCTCTCCAAGGCCTTTAACCACCGGAACGACGAGTATGGCGGCTCCCTAAAAAACCGCATGAGATTCCCTCTGGAGTGCATACGGGCCATCCGGGCAAACATGCCCCAGGGAATGCCTCTGAGCATGAGGATATCCGTCGTCGACGAGGACGACCTTGACGGCGGGAAGGGCGGCAACAGCATAGAGGAGAACATCGAATTCTGCAAGGCCGCAAAGCTTGCCGGAGTTGACATCGTTAACGTGTCCAGAGGCAACTTCACCGGCATTGGCAATGTCTACGAGGTCCCGCCGGTGAATATCGCCCCGGGCTTCAACGTGGATAACGCCGCCAGGATACGCCGTGAAACGGGGCTCGTCACCATGGCCGTGGGCAGGATAAACCGGCCCGAGCTTGCCGAGAGCGTCCTTGAGGAAGGCAAGGCCGACCTTGTGGCCATGAGCAGGGCCCACATGGCAGACCCTGAGTTCTGCAACAAGGCCAGGACCGGACGGACGGATGAGATACGCTACTGTATCGGCTGCAACCAGGGCTGCAGCGACGCTTCCCACGCCGGAGAGAGGCACACCTGCCTGCGAAATCCCTTCCTGGGCCTTGAGAGCGCGATGCGCGTGGAAAAAGCGGAGACGCCCAAGACCGTCCTCGTCATCGGCGGAGGCATGGCGGGCATGGAATGCGCCCTGTTCCTCAAGCAGCGCGGGCACAGGCCTGTTTTGGTCGAGAAGAGCGACCGTCTTGGCGGCCAGTTCATTCTTGCCGGCAAGGCCCCGCAGAAGGCGGAATTTGTCCAGGCCACAAGGGACGAGGCGAATTTTGTCCGCGCGGCCAATATCGAGCTGCGCTTAAATACCCCGGCCACTCCCTCCCTGATAGAAGAAATGAGACCGGACGAAGTCGTTATCGCCACAGGCGCCGGTCCCCTGCTGCTTCCGATACCGGGCGCGGAGCTGCCCCAGGTCTCCAACGCCCACCAGGTCTTGTCCGGGGAACGCAGCCCCGGGGGCCGGGTAGCGATAATCGGCGGGGGGATCGTCGGCGTGGAGGTGGCGGAGTATCTCCTGTCCCTTGGCCGCGAATGCGCCATAATCGAAATGAAGGGCGAGATCGCAAGCGACCTCGGCGTATACAGAAAGATACTGTCAAAGCGCGAGCTTGAAGAGAACAAGGTCCAGTGCATCGTCAACGCCGCCTGCACCGAGATCACCGAACAGGCCGTGCGCTATACGAAAGACGGCGGCACCTATGAGCTGCCCTGTGACAGCGTGGTCATTGCCGCGGGAGCAAAGCCTCTTCCCACGGATAGTTTGAGGGAAATGTGCGAAAAGCTGAATATCCCCTGTCATGTGATCGGCGACGCAGTGGCCGCGAGGCGAGCGCTCAACGCCGTGGCCGAGGGCGTTCAGACGGCGCTGAAGATCTGATAAGGGTATCTCTAAACGATCCCTGCGGGTTTTTGACATTGGCGGGGCCGTCGGTTTAAAGCCGGCGGCTCTGTTCCCACAGGATACACACTTGCAGAAAGCCTTGAAGGGGGGAACTGTATGACGATTTTTAAAAATAGACGGCAGCTTGCTTTTTTCGTTCTTACACTGTCGGTGCTTGTGATAAGCAGCCTCTGTCCTGATATCGGGCCCATGACCAAGGGTGACTGGCTGCACACCGGGGCCTTTCTGGCCATCGTTATCGCGTGGATAACGGGACTTCCCACCTGGCTGGGCTTTGTGGTGACGCTGTATTACTGCGTTTCCTCCGGCCGGGGCTTTGAGGAGGTCTTCCCCCAGATCGTGAGCAACAGCTCGGTCTGGCTCATTCTGTTTATCTACTGGTTTTTGGCCTCGATAAAGGATTCCGGGCTCCTTGAGTATTTTACAAGGAAAATGCTGGGGACAAGACTGGCCAAAAAAGGCGTATACTGGCTGATGAGCGCATACTTCGTGACCGCCTTTGCCGCCTCCGCCCTGACCCAATGCTTTGGAGCGGTCATGGTCCTGCTTCTGATGATCCTTGGCTCCACCGCGGAAACCCTGGGGCTTCCAAAATACCATCCGTGGACGCTGTTTACCGGCATTGGTATCGCCGCGTTCTCAAGCTATGGGCAAATATTATTCCCCTTCAATTATGTGTTCAAAATATACGAGAGCCTTCTCTCCGCCTCCACCGGCGTGAACGCGGCGGCGATCCCCGACGGCCCACTGTTTGTCACAGTGTCGGTATCGGCGGCGCTGTCCTTCGCGGGGACCATTTTGCTTGCAAAATATGTATTCAAACCGGATTTTGACATATCAAAGCTGAGCACGCTGGAGATCCGGCAAATGCCCTTTACAAAAACCATGGGCGGAGCGCTTGTCTCCATCTGCACCGCGATCATTATCGTCGTTATCCCCAGCCTTACGCCGGATCACTGGAGGATCGACGCCTTTCTCTCAAGCTTTGGGACCACCGCCGCCTTCGGAGCGGCGGCGCTGATAAACTGCTTCGTGCTCGACAAGCAGGGAAAGCCTCTCTTCGATTTCGCGGATAAAATGCGCGACAGCATAGAGCTGTGGGTATTCTTCATGCTGGCGCCGCTGATCTATTTCGGCTCCGCCGCCAACGGGGCCGACGCGGGCCTGCCCAAGGTCCTTGCCGCGGCCTTCGCCCCGATAAGTGATATCGATCCCTATCTGCTCATGTGCGTGCTGACCATGGCCACGATATTGCTCACGAACATCGCCAACAACTATGTGGTCTGCCTGATAACCGGTCCCATCGCCTATTCCGTATTTGGCTTTGACGGCCCAATGGCGATGTGCTACACGGCGATGATGATGACGGCGGCATTTCTCGCCTTCGCAACGCCTACAGCCGGGATACAGGGCATTCTCCTGAGCGGCCGCAAGGACATGTTCAGGTCCGGCGAGCTGATAAAGTACGGGTACATGATGGCGGCATTTTACGGCGTGGTCATCTCGCTGACAGCCTTCCTCGTGTCTCTGTATTAGGGTCAATAACAAAAAAAGAAAGCCGGGGCTCCGCTTTTCGCGGGCCCTGGCTTTCGCCTGCTTATCAGTAGTTTTCTTTTCTGAGCTCAAAATAAGCCTGAGGGTGGGCGCAGACGGGGCAGAGCTCGGGAGCCTGGGTGCCTATCACCAGGTGGCCGCAGTTGCGGCATTCCCAGACCTGTACGCCGCTCTTCCGGAAGACCTGGGCGGTCTCCACGTTGCTGAGAAGGGCCCGGTATCTCTCTTCATGGGTCTTCTCGATGGCGGCGACGCCGCGGAACTTGGCCGCAAGCTCGGTGAAGCCCTCTTCCTCGGCCTCTCTGGCCATTCTGTCGTACATGTCGGTCCATTCAAAGTTCTCGCCCTGGGCGGCGTGGAGCAGGTTCTCCGCCGTGCTGCCCAGCTCGCCAAGCTCCTTGAACCAGAGCTTCGCATGCTCCTTTTCGTTGTCGGCAGTCTTCAGAAATATCTCGGCTATCTGCTCAAAGCCGCCCTTCTTGGCCACGGAGGCAAAGTAGCTGTATTTGTTCCGGGCCTGGGACTCGCCCGCGAAGGCCTCCCAGAGGTTCTTTTCGGTTTTGGTGCCTGCATATTTATTGGCCATGTCAGTTCTCCTTCTGTTAAATACATTCAGGCCCCCTTCCCGGGCCCATTACTGTCAATGATAAGCGATAAATGTTAAAAAATCAAGCTGAAAAAGGCAGCTTCCTCCAAACGGCAAAAGAAAAGAGCCACCCGAATGGGTGGCTCCATGTTGGCATCGACCTATCTTCCCGGTCCGTCTCCAGACAAGTATTGTCGGCACTGGTGAGCTTAACTTCTGTGTTCGGAATGGGAACAGGTGGACCCTCACCGTTAAAAACACCAACTGCTTTCAGGGGGACTGTACCCTGAAAACTAAACAGAGGAAGAGAGCAAGGACAAAACCTGCATAAGATACTGTAGGTCAAGCCCTCGGGCTATTAGTACCGGTAGGCTGAACACATTGCTGTGCTTACACCGCCGGCCTATCAACGAAGTAGTCTTCTTCGGCCCTTACTCCATAAAGGATG
>DBGBEC010000177.1:0-8635 GCA_048477415.1 Candidatus Limivicinus sp.
ATTGCCAGGTGCTCCGGGTCCTTCAGGTCAAGAGCCAGGCACTCCTTGCCGCCGTTATACATGTCGTGTATGGGATTTTCCTCGGCAGAGATCGGCATACGGTACACAGCGCCGAAGTAACGGCAGGCGTCGCCACGGGGAGGGGTCTCGACACGGATCACACGCGCGCCCATGGAGCGCAGAAATCTGCCCGTGCTGGTCGCTGCCCAATAGGTGGTCAATTCTACTACAGTAAGGTCTTCCAGCAGTTTCATACTCAATTCTCCTCATGTTATCGTTTTTTCTCGCGGTACTACAGTCGCGCGGCCATAAACGCGAGACCCGAAGCCGGCTGCAATGCTCCCGGCCCGGTTCCGGATCATCCGGCCCGCCCAACTTTGTTTATATTATAACGATGCCGCGCCCGCTTGTTCACGGTAATTATTACAAAATTCGCCTGTATTTTTTCAATTTCCTTTGTGCATGGGCCACAAGCATTTTGCGCCCTGCGCCTAAAGCTGTCTTATAAACTGCATAAAATCTTTCCTTTCGACGGCCTGCAAATTCGTAGCTTCCGCCGAAGCATAAAAAAGGGAGCTCTCCTATAATAGACTTCAGACAGTTATTTAACAAACTAACTGCCGATACGCAATTTTCGTTTTTAGGAGGACGCGGTATGGATAGTTTCAGCAGGTTCCGGAAGGATACCGGCGTGGGCCAGATCATCGACAGCAGCCTGCGCTCATTCCCGGAGAGGGAAGCCATCGTGTTCGGCGATTGGCGCCTTCGCTACAGCGAGCTTGGCTCCCTGATTTATAAGACCGCCCGGTTTCTCATGAGCCTTGGCGTAAAAAAAGGGGACAGCGTGGCGATAATCTCCCGCAACTGTCCCGAATATATCATCGCGGAAATGGCCATCCTCAAGCTGGGCGCCGTCGTGGTCAAATTCAACTGGCGGCTCACCCCGGAGGAGATGGATGAGCTTCTTGAAAGAAACAGGGTCGCCTGTGCCTTTTACAAGGCGGAGGACCCTCTCTGGGGCCGGGAGCTTGAGGAGAGAACGGCCGGGAGGCTTCGTCTTGTGCGGCTGGAGCCCGTTCAGGGGCGCTCTGTGCTGTACACGCTGCTGGACGGCTTTTCCGACGAGCCCATAGAGACCCGGGTAGAGCCGGACGCCCCCGCCTACCACATGCATACCAGCGGCACCACCGGAAGGTGCAAGTGCGTCGTGTATTCCACCCAGCGCTATCTTGACCAGTTAGAGAGCATGCTGAGGGTCCTTGAGTTCCCGGAGGGCCAGGTCTATCAGTTCATTTCCCAGCTTTTTCACTCCGCCTGCGCCGGGGCCTTTCTCACCCTAACCACCGGCGGGACGCTGATATTGATGCAGCAGTTCAACGTGAAGGAATATGTAGAGAGCCTTGTGCGGGAAAAAGTAAACGCCATCGGGGTCATCCCCCTGGTCCTTCAAAGCATTCTGGACGCCACGGAGGGCGGGGGATACGACCTTTCAAATCTCCATGTTATAAACTACTCTACCTGTCCCATATCCCCTGAGCTGCTCTCTAAAGCGCTGAGGCGGCTTGACTGCCGCTTTTACCAGTCCTACGGCATGACTGAGATGGGCAGCACTGTGACAGCGCTGCTGCCCGAGGACCATTTTGCCGGTGACGGAGCCTGCCTGCGCTCCGTCGGGCGGCCTCTGCCCGGGGCCCAGGTGCAGATACAAAGGGAGGACGGGAGCCTGTGCCGGCCCGGTGAAACGGGGGAGATATGCCTGCGGGGCCATGGAATGATGCTGGAATATTATGGCCAGGAGGCAGCCACGGCCGAGGCCTTCAGAGGGGGCTGGTATCACAGCAAGGATGTGGGATATCTTGACGGCGGCGGATATCTGTATCTGCGCGGGCGCATGGATTCGCTCATCATATCCGGCGGCGAAAACATCTATCCCGAGGAGGTAAGCAATGTGCTGCTTAAAATGCCCCAGATCCTGGAGACCGCCGTGTTCGGCGTTCCGGACGAGAAGTGGGGAGAGCATGTGAAGGCCTGCGTCGTACCGCGCCCCGGCTGCGGCGTGACAGAGCAGGATATAAAGGATTTCTGCCGCGCGAACATGCCCGCTTTCCGGATCCCGAAGGAGATCGAATTCATGACCGAGCTTCCAAAAAACGCTACCGGCAAGCTTCTGCTGGACAAGCTTAAACACGAGGCCTGAACCGCTGTGCACAGATACCAACATATCCTGATATTAAAGACGGATTTTCGTTTTCCCTGCCCTTATCCCGGGCTTTGACTTGTGCTTTAATAGACGCGAATATATAAGAAGGAGCAATACATATGAAAGACTTTTCACCAGAGTTTTTTGAAGAAGTAAAAGCAGGTATCATAAAGAGCAAGATCGAGTATCTTACCGTTGCCGGTATAGAGCCTATTACTGTGGAGGAGCGTCATGTGGCCTGCCGCCTGCCCGCTGGACATATGCATTTGAACCATGTGGGCATCATGTACGCCGGCAGCTATTTCGTCCTTGCCGAATCTGCCGGCGCGAACCTGATAAAATGCACCTATGGCAGCCGCTATGTGGCTATAATCAAAAGCGTCTCCATCGACTATGTAAAGCCTACCAAGGGCGACCTTATCGCGGACCTGTCCATGACCGTGGAGCAGGCCAAAGAGCGCATAGCCTATGTTGAGGAGCACGGCAAGGGACAGTATCCTCTCGACGTCCCTGTGACCGACGCCGAGGGCGCTCTCTGCGCCAACGCGCATATAGTCTACTATCTCATGCCCAGGCCCTGAATCTGTGGAGGCCCCGGACGGCGCAGCCGTCCGGGGCTTACATATCACAATAAGTCGACAACGTTCAAGCCGGGCGCGTTCTGCTGCCCGGCTTGAGTGCTGTAGATCTTTACTTGACGATGTATTTTGCGGCAATGCCGGAGAGGATATCCTCCGTGTCCGCCATGACCTTCTCGACCATATCCTTGGTCTTGGGAAGATCGCTGATGCGCTGAGCGCACTCGCCGGCGCCGGCCATGGCATGCTCATGATCGCCGGCATAGGTCGCCGCTATGCCCACGCGCTCAAAGGTGAGCAGTTCCATGGGTATCTGGGAGAAGTCGTCGGGCACGCCGACATAGGAGCCCGGAGCGTCCTTCGCGGTGTTATAGGCGTGCTGGGTGGATACGGCCGTCCTCAGCCAGCGGGCGGGGCCTACAAAGCCGCGGGCCACTATGGTGCCGCCATCGGCGCAGTCGACGACCATCTTCTTCCACAGCTCGCAGAAATCGCTCTCCTCGGTAGCCAGGAACCTGGTGCCCATCTGAACGCCGTCCGCACCCATCGCGAAGGCTGCGGCGACGGACTTGCCGTCGCAGAAGCCGCCGGTGCCGCAGACCAGGGTGTTCTCGTCGGAGAATTTCTCAATGATGTCGGGCAGCAGCGTCATGGAGTGGACAGGCTGCCACGCGGTGTGCATCCCGCCCTCATGGCCGGAGGCGATCAGGACCTGAACACCGGCCTTCTTGCAGCGCGCCGCGGTGCGGACGCCGGGGAAAACATGCATCCAGACCAGGCCCTGCTCACGCACGAAGTCGCTCCAGGGCATGGGGTCGCCGGCGGTAGTGACCAGAACGCGGAAGCGGCGGCGCATCTCCGGGTCCTTATCCCGCAGCTCCTTGATGGCCTGCATCACCTTTACCGCGTTTGCCTTCACCTCGGCGGAGACCATAACGTTAGCTCCGAAAATACCGTCGGACTCCTTCGTCTCCTCAAAGACGCGGGTAAACATTTTTTTGAAGATGGTCACGTCGTCGTCGCTGGACTCGGCATGCGCCTGCTTGCAGAAATCGTTGAAAACAATGGGGTTTGTCTCTCTGGAGGTGGTGGCAAATGTGCTGCACAGGCCAAGGCAGCCGGCGTTCGCGGCCGCAATGCACAGGCTTGTCACAGGATAGGGCCCCATGCCCGCCTGGATAATGGGATACTTCAGACCGACAAGCTCGGTCAGCCGTGTTTTTATCATGATAATGCTCCTTTCAACTTGCCTTTGACGGTAAAACCGGATGGAAAAATTATAGCAGGCAGCTCTCGCCGCACAAAGCCTATTTCATACGAAAGTGAGCGGGTCCGGGAGAGCTGCTTTTCGTGCAGCCTGACCAGGCAGCACTTTCTTTGATATCTCCACGCGGCAGTGCCCGCGTGGAGATCGAGAGATATAATACAGCCGGAAGAGCTCAGCACAGCCCTATCGCCTGCCACAGGGGCACGCTGGCGGTCATAGCGATGACGGTCATGACCATATAGGCATAGGAGGCCTTCTGGGCGCAGGGGTAGTCCACACACTTGTCGCCGGTCATCTTTATAAAGCCGACAACAGAGGGGTTGCCGTAAGAGGTGTTCCAGTAGGTGCCGCAGAGCCATTCCACAAACACCAGGATAAACATGCTCATTCCCTGCTCCTGCATAAGGGGCCCAAAAATGGCTATCATCATGGTCAGCATGCAGGTCTGGGACACGATGGCGTACCTGAGAACGAAGGTAATGACGCACAGGCAGGGCACGAAAATATAGGGGCTGCTCATAATGGGGGCAAAGACGGGGCCGAGCAGGCTGGCGATCCAGGTGCTGACTCCTGTGCTGCCCATGAAGGCCGCGATGCCGAGGATACCGCCGATGAAGACCACCAGGGTCCACTGGCCCTTGGCGTTGGCCTCGGGTGCAGTGAGCAGACCACAGGCAAAGAAAGCCACGTCGGCCGCGATGGCGACAAAGCCCGCGTCAACGCCGTGCATTTTCTGGGTGATCCAGAGCGCGATAGCCACAGCGATGATCACCATGCCCTGGGCTTCCTTCCGGGAAATGGACCCGAGACTCTGATACTGCTCCTTGAGGAAGGTGACGTCGCCGGCCAGCTTCTCCTTGGGGCGGCAGAGGATGGTGCAGTACAGATAAGTGAGGACGATGAGGACGAGATACCAGACTATGGTGCACTTGAGCCAGGAGCCCCAGGTGAAGGTGAGGCCCTGCATGAAGCCAAGCATCAGCGCCACAAAAGCGGAGCCGGACATGAAGGCCATGCCGAGGATGTATGTACCCATGAAGTTCGCGAACCACAGGCCGCGGGCGGCCCGGCTGTTGGGCTCGGCGCCCACCGCCTCGCAGACCTGGCCGATAAGGGGGGCCATTATGGAGGTCTTGGCGTAGGAGCTGGGGATCATGGGGGTGGTTATGATACCGGCCAGCATCATGGCCGTCACCTGGCCGTTGTAGGTGCCCGGGAACTTCGTCAGCACCCAGAGCGCCAGGCGCTTCATAAAGCCGCTGTTGTTTATGCCGATGGACATGATGAAAACGCCGATGCACAGCCACACTGTGCCGCCGGAGAACTGGGCCGTGATACCGCTGACATTGGTGATCTTAAAGGCCAGCATCATTACCATCGTCGCGAGAGTCGCCACCCAATCAGGCAGCGCGCCGGATATCAGGCACACCAGAAGGAAAGCGAAGCAGCCCAGATACTGCCAGCCCTGGCGGGTCATCATCTCCGTTACCGGGGGAAGGTAGGCGACAAGCAGCATAAGGATGATACCACCCAAAATGCCGAAGGTCGTCTTCTTTGTTTGCTTACTCATTCGGTTCACTCCTTTGTTTTTCTCTCGTTAATTAATTGGCTATCGGATGGCTACAGACTACCCCATACAGTCATTTTTTTCACCAACAAAGAATACGAAATAATTTGTGAGAAATAAAAATTTTTTGTGCTTTCCATCCAAGCCCCGGTTTTTCCTTCCTCCGCGCCCCACAGCCGCGGGGGATTTGTGTGATTTCTACAAAACGCGTGCTTTTTCCCCGGGGAATATTCAGACCGAATACTGTTGAGGCAAAGGCTCAGCTTTGATAAATTATTGATTAGCAAAACACGAAAATAACAAGGAGGATTCTTCCATGAAAACGAAACTGACTGAAATGTTTGGTATCGACTATCCCATCGTACAGAGCGGAATGCAGTGGCTGGCCGTTCCCCAGCTCGCCTCCGCGGTATGCAACGCCGGCGGTATCGGCACCATAAATGTGACCTGCTGGCCCACTCTTGACGAGTTTGCGGACGCTCTCGATGAGATGAACAGCCTTACCAGCAAGCCCTACATCGTCAATATCTCCCTGGCTCCCACCCAACGCCTTGACAGCGAGGAGATCCGCAAGACCATCCGCCTCTGCGGTGAAAAGCATGTAGCCGCCATAGAGACCAGCGCTGAAGACCCCCGGGAATTCATCGCCGACATAAAGTCTGCGGGAATGCGCCATTTCCACAAGTGCCCCAACTACAAGGTGTCTCTCAGCATGGAAAAGAAGGGCCTGGACGGCGTTATCATAGCCGGATATGAGGTCGGCGGTCATCCCTCGGCAGACGGCGTCGGCACCTTCGTCATCGCCCGCCGCTGCGCGGCAGACTTGAAAATTCCCGTGATCGCCGCCGGCGGCATCAGCGACGGGCAGGGCCTTGCGGCCGCTCTCGCTCTGGGCGCGTCCGGCGTCGCCATGGGAACGCGTTTCGTCTGCGTCGATGAGTGCCCCATCTCCGAAAATCACCGCCAGTGGGTCATTGACCACACAGAGAAGGATACTGTCATCTGCCAGAAGAGCATAGGGAGCATGATGCGCGTGAGCAAGAACAATGCCTCCCTGCTGGCAAATGAAATAGAGGATCGCGGCCTGAGAATGGCCAAAGCGCCCATGGATATCCTCAAGGAGCAGATGCCTGTGATCACCGGACAAAAGACGCGGCTGGCGTTCATCAACGGCAATGTCGACAGCGCGATCTTCTGCGCCGGCATGGGCATGGGCCTTGTTCACGACGTAGTGCCCACAAAGGTGCTCCTTGAGCGCATGGTAAAGGAAGCCGAAGCCACTATAGACAGCCTCAAGAAAGCGTTCTGAGCTCCGGCCGGATCGCCCCGTAAGAATACTCATAGAGCAACAAGCCCCAGACGGCGCTGCCGTCTGGGGCTTGAGCTTTTAACCTCATAATCCCGCGGACCGGGGGGCCTGCTTTTTACATGTAGCGGGCAGCCTCGTAGCCGTCCCAGATCGCGCCCTGGATGTTGCGGACTTTGCGGCCGTCGCCAATGGCCAGAACGTTTTCATAGTCGTTGCGGATCTGGTCGAAAAGGCTGTGCCTGCGCTCCATCCCGACGGCGGCAATGACAGTGTCCGCTTCCGCAAGAGCGGGCTGATCGTTGAGACGGTAAATGACCCCCGTTTCGTTCACAGCCTCCGGCGCGGCCCCTTCTATTATATCGACCTTGTTGAAAACGAGCAGGTCACGGAGCATAAAATCGTTCATGGGCGGCAATTTGCTCGACCTCAAAAGAGCGCGTCTTGCCAGGAGGGTGACGGCACGGCCGCTCTGGGCAAGGTGAAGCGCCAGCTCGCAGGCCACAAGGCCTCCTCCGATTATAACTGTCTTTTCCCCCGGCACGACCTTCCCGGACAGTACCGCCAGAGCGTCTGTTACATTCGCGCCGTCCGCCCCGGGCAGGGCGAGCTTCCTGGGCTCGCTGCCCTCGGCCACAAAAACCACCTGCGGTCCCATGGCGTCCAGCAGCGCCTTGTCAGCCCGGGTGTTGAGCCTCAGCTCCACGCCAAGTTCCGCAAGGCTGGCCTCATACCAGGCGATCAGCTCACGGTCCGCCTTTTTGAAGCGGGGCGCTCCGGCCGGGTTCAGCGCCCCGCCCAGCCTTTCCTCGGCCTCTATCAGCGTCACCCTGTGCCCGCGAAGGGCGCTTACCCTCGCCGCCTCAAGACCGGCGGGGCCGCCGCCGACTACGACTACGCGTTTCTTCTCCGCCGCCGGCACTATGCCGACGAGCCGTTCGCGGGAGGACTCGGGGTTGACGGCGCAGGAGCCCAGAGCGCCGTCGAAGGCGCGCCCGAAGCAGCCCTCGTGGCAGCAAAGGCAGGGCCTGATAAGCGCCTCTTTGCCGTTTCTGACCTTTTTTACATAGTCGGGCTCAGTGAGCAGCGGACGGGCCAGGCCGACCATGTCGCACTTGCCTGAGAGCAGGGCCTGGGCGGCGAGCTCCGGGTCGTCCATGCGGCCGGCGGCAAGCACCGGCACATCGACCGCCTGCTTTACCTGCTCGGCAAAGGGAAGATAGACGCCCTTATCAAAATACATGGGCGGGTGCGCCCAATACCAGCTGTCGTAGGTCCCCGCGTCCACATCCAGCGCGTCATACCCGGCTTCGGTCAGGATCCTGGCCGCCTCCAGCCCTTCGGCGGTGTCCCGGCCCAGCTCTGTAAACTCTTCGCCCGGTACCGCGCCCTGGCGAAGGGCCTTTATGTAGCTTTTCAGGGAGAAGCGCAGAATGACCGGGAAATCCGCGCCGCAGTATTTCTTGATCTTCTGCACGATCTCTGTCGCGAAAGTGAGCCTTCCACGGAGGTCCCCGCCATATTTATCAGTGCGCTGGTTGAAAAGGGACATGGAGAAGCAGTCCAGCAGATACCCCTCGTGTACGGCATGTACCTCGACACCGTCGTAACCGCATTTTTTCGCGATGGCGGCTGAAACGCCGAACTGCTCCACGAGCTTTTCCACTTCCTCCGTGCTCAGCTCCCGACAGGAGAATTTGGGGTTCCAGCGGTTTGT
>DBGBEC010000178.1:0-2769 GCA_048477415.1 Candidatus Limivicinus sp.
CTTTTATGTTAACTGTTGTTACCTTTAGATACAATCTATAGGCATGTCATCAGCTCTCTGGAGCGCAATACGCAATATGTTGTGAGCGCCTTTGAAAGAATTATTTATTCACATTATGTTAACTCCCCCGTTCAAGCCTCCGGGCTCAGAGCGGACTGCGGCGCGGCTTTTTCAGCTTTTCCGCCTGTATCTTGGAGCTTTTCTGCTCTTCGGCAGCCCGCCTGAGAGGAGCACAGCCCCCGCTGCGGAACCGGCCATCGTAAAGCTCGCCACGCTCAACACCCCGTCCGCTCTTATGGCGGTGCCTTTCAGGGCAAAGCCCAGAGTGAGAAGTATAACGATCATTGCCGCGCCGGACATTAGCCCCAGATACAGCTTGCCCCGGCTCCTGCCTCTGGCGGCGACGGCTCCGGAGAAGAGCGCCGCAACAAAGCTTATGCCGGAGCTGAGATATCCAAGTCCTGACGAGCTTATGCCCCCCTTGCTTATGAGCAGGGCCCCGGCCACAAGCATGACGGCCGCGGACACGGCCCAGGCCAGGACCGCTCTGGGCAGAAAGCCCAGGCTTATTTTTTCCAGTGATTTGATTTTCGGCAAAAAAACACCCCCGATGAATAAGGTTTGTACATCCTATTTCATCCGGGGGTGATTAATTCGTATTAATTACTTGCGCTTTTTATTTCTTGCCTCGGCCTCAGCCGCTTCCATCTTGGCGGTGGTGGAAATCGCCCACTTCTTGGCCTGGATGCGGACCCTGTCCTCGCCGGTCTCAAAGGTGATGGTCTCTTCAGTTACCTGGACTATCTTACCTATCATACCGCCGATGGTGGTTATTTCGTCGCCTATGCTGAGAGAGCTGCGCATCTCTTCCATCTTTTTCTTTTTCTTATTTTCCGGGCGGATCATAAAGAAATAGAAGACGGCGAACATCAGGACGAGCATGAGGATCGGCATTGTGGTCATTCCACCGGCAGAAGCGTCTGCAGTGAGCAAAAGAGTCATAAGGGACATACCTCCAAAAAATTATGCTGCTATTATACCTTCTTAGTCGCTTAATTTCAAGACACTTAGATCCTTTTATCCAAAATTTCTGAAAATTCCCTTCTGAAGCCGGAAAAATCGCCCTGGTCAAGGCTGGCTCTTATCCGTTTCATCAGGCTGTTGTAGAAATAGAGATTGTGCATCACGGCAAAGCGCATGGCCAGCATCTCCTCTGCCTTGAACAGATGGCGGATATAGGCCCGGGAATAGCTCCGGCAGACCGGACAGTCACACTGGGGGTCGATGGGCTCCATATCCCGGAGATACTTCTCATTTTTTATGTTTATTATTCCCTTCCAGGTAAAAAGATGGCCGTGACGGCCGTTTCTGGCGGGCATTACGCAGTCGAAGAGATCCACGCCCCGGGCAACGCCCTCGATAATGTTGCCTGGGGTTCCGACGCCCATGAGATATCTGGGCTTGTCCGCAGGCATATGCTCCTCCACGGCCTCTATGGTATCGTACATCTCCTGGTGGCTCTCTCCCACCGCGAGACCGCCTATGGCATAGCCTGGCAGCTCCAGCCCGGCGATTTTTTTCATGTGCTCTATGCGTATATCCGGGAAGACCGTGCCCTGATTAATACCGAAAAGCATTTGTCCTGGGTTTACCGCGTCGTCCATGGAATTATACTCTGCCAGGGCCTTTTTGCAGCGGAGGAGCCAGCGATAGGTCCTGTCGCAGGAGGCCGCCACATAGTCCCTGGGCGAGGGTATCTTTATGCACTCGTCAAAGGCCATGGCGACATCGGAGCCCAGGTTTGCCTGTATTCTCATGCTCTCCTCCGGACCCATGAAAATATGCCGCCCGTCCACATGAGAGTTGAAGCTCACCCCCTCTTCCTTTATTTTCCGCAGCTTTGCCAGGGAAAAGATCTGAAACCCGCCGCTGTCAGTGAGTATGGGGCCCTGCCAGTTCATGAATTTATGCAGGCCGCCCAGTTCTTTTATCAGGGCGTCGCCCGGCCTCACATGGAGGTGATAGGTATTCGACAGCTCCACCTGGCAGTCTATCTTTTTCAGGTCCCCGGCGGATAGCGCGCCCTTTATGGCGCCCTGGGTGCCCACGTTCATAAACGCCGGTGTCTGCACCTGGCCATGGGGGGTGCTGAACTCCCCTCTTCTGGCCCGACCCTCTTTTTTCAAAAGCTTGTACAAGTATATTCTCCTATCAAAATTTTTTAATGGATGAACATCGCGTCGCCAAAGGAGAAAAAGCGATATCTCTCTCTAACGGCCGTATTATATGCCTCCAGCACATTTTCCCGCCCCGCCAGAGCCGAGACCAGCATGATAAGGGTGCTCTCCGGCAGGTG
The DNA here is from genome assembly GCA_048477415.1 of Candidatus Limivicinus sp. Lineage (GTDB taxonomy): Bacteria > Bacillota > Clostridia > Oscillospirales > Oscillospiraceae > Limivicinus. The sequence goes on from DBGBEC010000178.1 coordinate 2,357, forward strand.
GAAATTTGTTACAAGCGCGTCCACACATTTGAAGCTGTAGCCGGGATAGATGAAAATGTCAGTCCAGCCCGAACTCGCCGCAAGGCTGCCGTCCGCTTCAGAAAAGCTCTCAAGCGTCCGGCAGGAGGTGGTGCCAACGGCGATTACTCTCCCGCCACGGCCCTTCGTCTCGCTGACGGTGTGGGCTGTCTCCTCCGGGACGACGCAGAATTCCGAGTGCATCTCGTGGGCCTCTATCTCTTCCTCCTTCACCGGGCGGAAGGTGCCCAGGCCCACATGGAGCGTCACATAGCATATCTTAACTCCCATGGCCTCTATCTTCTCCAGCAGCTCTTTTGTGAAATGCAGACCCGCTGTTGGGGCGGCGGCGCTGCCCAGTTCCCGGGAATATACAGTCTGATACCGCTCGCCAT
>DBGBEC010000179.1:0-2175 GCA_048477415.1 Candidatus Limivicinus sp.
CTTGTCCATTGTCCTTGTCCATTGTCCTTGTCCGGCTCTCCCCGGGCTGCGGCTGTTCTTGTGACGCGCGGCGGCGGGATTTGTTCCCGGTCCGGGGATCAGTGTTTTTTCCCGGAGCTGCCCCGGAGGGTCCTGCGGGCGGCGATAAGGCCGGAGCAGAGAGCCTGGATATCCTCCTGGGTGCTGAAGCGTGACAGGCCCACCCTTATCGAGCCGTCTATCACCTGGGGGCTGAGCCCTATGGCCTCAAGCACATGGCTGCGTCGGCCTTTTTTGCAGGCGGAGCTTTTGGAGACATACACCTCCCGGGCCTCCAGGAAGTTCATGAGCACCTCGCTGCGCCAACCGGGGACAGACAGGGAGAGGATATGGGGCGCGGCGCTGTCGATGCAGCAAAACTCCGGTATCTCCCGGCTGAGGGTCTCCACCGCCAGGCTCTTCAGCGCGCGCATTCGCTCAAAGCTTTCGGGCAGGGCCGCGGCGGCGGCCTGGCTGGCGGCGGCAAAGGCGGCTATCTGGGGCAGGGCCTCGGTCCCGGCCCGGCGGCCCTCCTCCTGGCCCCCGCCAAGGATGAAGGGCTTCAGCCGCAGCCCCTTTTTTATATAGAGCGCGCCCACGCCCTTTGGGGCGTGGATCTTGTGCCCGCTAAGGCTTATCATATCCGCCCCCAGGGTCCCGGCGGAGAAGGGCAGCTTCATGAAGGCCTGTACAGCGTCAGTATGGAGCAGGGCCTGGGACCCGGCGGCCTTTATTGCCCGGGAAATAGCGGAAATATCCGTCACAGCGCCCGTTTCGTTGTTGACCAGCATGAGAGAAACGAGTATAGTATCAGGGCGGAGAGCGTTCAGGACCGCTTCTTGACTTATCGAGCCGTCTGCCTCTGGCTTAAGGCGGCTCACCTGAAAGCCCCGGGCCTCCAGCTCATCCAGACTTTTGGCCACAGCGTCGTGCTCCACGGCTGAGCTTATGATATGCCCGCCCCGGCGCTTCATGGCCTCTGCCCCGGACAGCAGGGCCCAGTTGTCGCTTTCAGAACCGCAGGAGGTAAACACCAGTTCCTCCGGAGCACAGCCCAGGGCCTTCGCCGTCTGGGCGCGGGAGCTGTCCAGCAGCTTCTTCGCCCGGCGGCCCAGGCTGTGGGTGGAGCTGGGGTTGCCGTATATCTCCGTCATGGCCTCAAGGGCGGCCTGGGCCGCCTGGGGGCAGACCTTTGTGGTGGCGGAATTGTCAAGATAGTGTTCCATTTATATCTCTCCAGATAAAATTTTTGTAGATTTCAGGGAGTCAGGCATGAAGTATATTATATCCACTCTTGGCTGCAAGGTCAACCAGTATGAGACCCAGGCCATGGAGACGATGCTCATGGAAAAGGGGCACGAGCCCGCGGCACCGGGGGAGCTGGCCGAGCTTGTGATAGTCAACAGCTGCGCCGTTACGGCGGAGAGCGGGCGGAAATCGCGCCAGAGCATACGGCGGCTCAGGGACGAGAACCCGGGGGCCCTGCTGGCCGTCTGCGGCTGCTACGCCCAGATAAGCCCGGAGGAGGCCGCGGGTCTGGGGGCCCGGGTGGTCTTCGGCGCGGCGGACAGGCGGGGCTTTGTAGAGGCCATCGAAAAGGCCGCCGCCACCGGGGAAGACAGCCGGGAGATAGACGAGCCCTTCAAGCGGCGGAGCTTTGAGCGGCTCCCCGCCGGGGCCATGGCCGGCAGGACCAGGGCAATGCTGAAGATACAGGACGGCTGCGTGAACTTTTGCAGCTATTGCATAATACCATATACAAGAGGGCGGCTGCGGAGCCTGCCCATGGAAGAGGCCGGGGCAGAGGCCGCCGCCCTGGCGGCCCAGGGCTATCGGGAGCTGGTGCTCACGGGGATAGAGGTGGCCTCCTATGGGCTGGACCTGCCGGGAAGGCCCGGGCTTGCGGAGCTTATCGAGACCGTGGCCGCCGCTGCGGGGGATATGCGCCTGCGCCTGGGCTCGCTGGAGCCGACAGTTATAACAGAGGAGTTCTGCCGCAGGCTCTCCGCCACGGGGAAGCTATGCCCCCATTTCCATCTCTCGCTCCAGTCCGGCTGCGACAGGACTCTTAAAAACATGAACCGTAAATACGACACCGGCCGTTTCTATGCTGCGGTGGAGCTGCTGCGGCGCTTTTTCCCCGGCTGCGCCATAGGC
>DBGBEC010000180.1:0-2013 GCA_048477415.1 Candidatus Limivicinus sp.
GGAGAGGGCGCTTTTCATAAAAGCTGTAAAACGTTTAGCGGCGGGAGACATGCTTTCTTCAGAATGTGTAATGATGCCAATGTCAACGTATTGTGCCGGCTGTAGGGGGCGGAATATGACGTCGCCATGCAGCGTTTTCGCAATGACGGCGTTTATTATTGTGATCCCAAACCCGGCTTCGACCATGGCCATGGCTGAAAATACATCATCCACACATGTGAAGCGATGTTTGAGCTGAATATGATTTTTGGCCAGAAACAGGGAATTGTCTGTTTCTTTTCCCGAATAAATGTCGATATAATCCTCCGACTCAAGAAAAGTTAGAGGTATGGCTGTGCGCTCCGCAAGCGGATGGCTTGGCGTCAGCATTACCATGAGCTCGTCGCGGGACAGGGGGATCCAACTGGGTGCGCCCTCCCGCCTGCTTACTATGCACACATCGGCCCTGTGCTCGTTTACCGCAGCAGTCAGTTCGGTACTTGTTCCTTCAACGACCCGGAACGATATGCCGGGGTACCGTTTTTGGAACTGTGCCATAAGTCGTGCCAAGTGCCGGAAATAAAAACCGTAGGACGCGCCCACGATGATCATGCCCTGCTCCAGACCACGAAAGCCGTCCGCCATTTGACGACAGCATTCCTCATAATAAAGCATTTGCCGCATGCTTGGCAGAAGGGCCTGGCACTCCCTGGTGGCGATTACTCCGCTGCGGTTTCTGTAGAGGAGAGTGAGCCCGGTCTCCTCTTCCAGCGACACGAGCATGCGGCTGATACCTGAAGGCGTATAACCCATCCGCTCAGCAGCACCGGACAGTGTTCCCGCGCTCAGCGCACAAAGAAGCGCTCTGCATTTCTCAGTATCCATAATATCCTCCAATGTTGCGGTTTTGTCAAAATAACATTGATATATATGCGCTTTACTCAAAGTATAAGCCGCGCTTATAATAATGTCAAGCAAATCAAGGAGGTAAACAATGTGAAGAAAATGAACGTCAAAGGAAGATCGCTCATAAGTCTTGCATATCTGCTGTTATCTTATCAATGCTTTTTTCTTACATCGGCATAGTATGTGAAGGCCGGGGACTTGTCGGGGCTGCAATTGCTCTTGGGGGAGGCTTTGTCCTTGAAATAAACCGCGGTTTCACAGCGTATGAGCAGCGGGAAAAAGGGGGCGGTGAGAAGGGAGATAACTTATCGTGAACGACTGGGCGAAGTGGCTGCTGGCCTTTGTGATCATGGCAAGAAGCACGGCGATCCTTTTTTCTAAGCTTGGCCTTTCAAGCATTGCGCCCTTCAATCTGCTCAGCCTAAGGTTTTGCACGGCTTTTTTTGTTCTGGCGATCATTTTCCGCAGGAGACTGATGAAAACGACTCTTCAAGAGCTGCGGCACAGCGCGGTCCTGGGGCTGGTTTTCTTTTTGGTCATGGCATTGGAAATGTTTGCGCTGAGAAAAACGGACGTGTCCACCGCTTCTTTTCTGGAGAATACGGCGATCATTATCGTGCCGATATTTGAGGCGGTCCTGCACCGCAGAATGCCGGGAAAAAGAACGCTGCTCTGCGGGACGCTTGCCTTAGCCGGAGTCGGATTTTTGACCATGCATTCAGGCGCGAATCTAAACAGCGGTGCCGGGCTGTGCCTGATGGCGGCGCTGATGTATGCGGCAGCGATCCTCATGACAGACCGCTTTGCGCGTAAAGATGACGCGCTGATCCTCGGTGTCCTCCAGGTTGGCTTCATGGGATTGTTCTCAACTCTTGGTTCGTGTCTTTTTGAGGCCCCGCGTCTGCCGGAAAGCAGGGAAGAATGGGCTCTGGTCCTGATCCTGGCCCTAATCTGCTCATGCATCGGCTTTACCTTGCAGCCGCTGGCGCAAAAATATGTAAGCGCTGAGCGGGCGGCACAGCTCTGCGCACTAAATCCGTTTACCGTCGCGGCTTTGAGCGCGATCTTTATGGGTGAAAGCCTGGATGCGTATCAACTGAGCGGGGCGGCGCTTATTCTGATGAGCCT
>DBGBEC010000181.1:0-2637 GCA_048477415.1 Candidatus Limivicinus sp.
GTGTTCAGGGGCTCCGTCCCGGTGTTTTCTATCTCTATCCAGTCGGGAAAAGCCCCGTCCTCGTCCGGGAGCAGACCCTGGTTTTTTATCATTACCTCGCTTATGCTCAGGCTCCCGCCCCCGTCGGCCAGGGGCAGGGCGGCGGAGGGCTCCGCCGTCTTATCCGGCAGGGCCTGCTTTTCGGGCAGGAGGATATTAAAAAGCATGAGCAGGACCACGACCGGTATCAAGACCGCCATCACCCTGTTCTCTTTTATAAAGCTGAAGATCTTCCTCATGCCACGGCCCCGCTTTTCAGTAAACATAAAAATACATGATATTATAGCCCAAAATGCCGGCGGGTGTCAATCAAAGACAGCAATTTCATTGCCAATAAGGGCGAAAATTGGTATAATTACAAAAAGCCGGGCTCACTCCCCAAGGGAACCATAATTTTAACGCTCAGGGGGCTTTATATGAAAAATATTCTCATGATAGGCACAGGGGGCACCATCGCTTCGGAGATGACGGCGGAAGGGCTTGCGCCGGAGCTCAGTCCGGAGCAGCTTCTCCACTATGTGCCGGCTATATCAGAGCTTTGCCGGGTGGACTGCCTGTCTCTTTTCAGCCTGGACAGCACCAACATCGCCCCGGAGCACTGGACGGCGATATGCCTCGCCCTGCGGGATAATTATGAGCGCTATGACGGCTTCGTCATAAGCCACGGCACGGACACCATGGCCTACACCGCCGCGGCCCTGTCATACATGGTCCGTGGCGCGGCGAAGCCCATCATCCTCACCGGGGCCCAAAAGCCCATAAATTTCGACTCAACCGACTCCAAGCTCAACCTGCGGGACGCTTTCACCTGCGCCTGCTCGGAGGAGCTGGCGGGGGTGAGCATCGTTTTCAACGGGCGGGTCATTCTGGGCACCCGTGCGCGGAAGACCTGCTCCAAAAGCTTTTCCGCCTTTTCCAGCATAAATTATCCGGACCTGGCCATTCTTCAGGACCACCGGCTCATGTGCTATATACGGCCGGAGAGCCTGCCCGCCCCCCTGTTCCAGCCCCGGCTCAACTCCCGGGTGGGGCTTATAAAAATGGTGCCGGGCACGGATTTTGAGCTGCTGGATTTCATGCTGCGCCGGAAGGACGCGGTGATAATAGAGTGTTTCGGCGTGGGCGGGCTGCCCTCGTACCAGGATGACAGGCTTTTCGACCTGGTGCGGAGCTATACCGGCCGGGGCAAGTTCCTGGTTATGACCACCCAGGTCCAGAACGAGGGCTCGGACCTGTCGGTATACAGCGTGGGCCATCGGCTAAAGAGCAATCCCCAGGTGCTGGAGGCCTATGACATGACCACTGAGGCGGCCCTGGCGAAAATGATGTGGATACTGGGCCAGACCAAAAAACCGGAAGAGGTCAGCCGCCTTTTCTACAGCCCGGTAGCTCACGATATTCTTTACAGAGGTTGATATTTTATGGAAAACATTGTGATAGTGGGGGCTGGGGCCTCCGGCATGATGGCCGCCCTCAGCGCCGCAGAGGACAGGAACAACCGGGTCCTGCTGCTGGAGCGGCAGCAGCGGGCCGGGAGAAAGCTCCTTGCCACGGGCAACGGCCGCTGCAATCTCTGCAACATGAACGCCGGACCCCAAAACTACCACGGGGAGGACGAGAGCTTCCCCTTGCCCGCTCTCCGGGCCTTTCCCCCCCAGGCGGCGCTGGATTTTTTCCACGGGCTGGGGCTTTTGACAGTGACGGAGAGCAGCGGCCGGGTCTATCCCCTGTCCGACTCTTCAAACAGCGTGCTGGACGTGCTGCGCATGGCCCTGGACCAGGCGGGGGTGGAGCTGCGCTGCTCCTGCCGGACGGAGGCCATAAGGCGGGAGGATGGCGGCTGGCGGCTGGATACCCAGGAGGGGCCTGTCCGGGCGGACAAGCTCATCATGGCCTGCGGCGGGGCCGCCGGGGCGAAGCTGGGCGGCGTGATGGACGGGTATGAGCTCTTAAAGCCCCTGGGCCACAAGCGCACCCGGCTGCTGCCGGCCCTGGTCCAGCTTCTCACGGCGGCGGACTATCCCCGGGCCCTGAAGGGGGTCCGGGCCGACTGTGCCCTGGGTCTTTATCGGGATGGCAGGCTTCTGGCCCGGAGCCGGGGCGAGCTCCAGTTCACAGAGACAGGGGTCTCCGGCCCGGCGGCTTTCGACCTGTCCCGGGCCGCCGCGGCGGAGGAGGCCGGGGCGGAGCTGAGGATAGATCTTCTAAAAGACTATGATATCGCCGCCGTGCTGGAGCTTCTGCGCCGCAGAAGAGAGGCCCGGCCTGACCTTGAGACCGGGGAGCTTTTCACCGGCATGCTCCATAACCGGCTGGGCCGGATGCTGATAAAATACTGCGGCCTGCCCCAGGCCCTTCCTCTCAGCGCCCTGGACGGGGAGGCCCTGAACAAAGCGGCGGAGGCCTGCAAGTGCTTCCGTCTTCCCCTTTTGGGGGTGGAGGGCTTTGACAAGGCCCAGGTCACTGCCGGGGGGATAAAGACCACGGGCTTTGACCCGGAGACTTTGGAGAGCTGGTTCATGCCTGGGCTCTTCGCCTGCGGCGAGCTGCTGGATGTGGACGGAGACTGCGGCGGATATAATCTCCACTGGGCCTGGG
>DBGBEC010000182.1:0-10338 GCA_048477415.1 Candidatus Limivicinus sp.
CTGTTGGCGATACCGTCCCGGACGATGTCGTCCATCATCTCGATTATCGTGTATTTGCCGGGCTTGTGATAGCTGAAGTGCTCGGCGGTCTCCGAACCCACAAGGCCCCCGCCGATGACGACCACGTTCTGCCCAAGCTCAGCCCGGCCGCGAAGTGCGTCGTGGGCGAAGACGACGTGGGGGAGCTCCGCGCCCTTGATGGGGGGCTTGAAGGGCAGGCTGCCCGTGGCCACGATTATGGCGTCCGGCCGCTCCTTTATGGCCAGCTCCCTGGTAAGGGGCGTGTTCAGGTGCAGCTCCACCCCGTACTTCCGCATCTGGCCCCGCTGCCAGTTGACAAGGGTGCTGTAAGCGCCTCTGGAGGGGGGGATGCAGGCCAGGTTCCACTGGCCGCCCAGCCTGTCGCTGGCCTCGTAAAGGGAGACCTTGTGCCCGCGCATGGCGGCGATGACCGCGGCCTCGCTGCCGGCAAGGCCGCCGCCGGCTACGAGCACCTTTTTCGGCTCTGCCGCGGGGCTCATGTCGTACACGCTTTCCATGCCGGTCCTGGGGTTTACAAGGCAGCGGATGGGATTGCCCTGGCCGTTCTCGCCGGAGCAGCCCTGTATGCAGCCTATGCAGTACATTATCTCGTCAAAGCGGCCCTCTTTTGCCTTGTTGGGCATCTCCGGGTCTGCCAGGGAGGCCCGGGCCATCACGACCATATCCGCCTTACCGGAGGCGAGCACGCTTTCGGCCATAAGGGGGTCGGTTATGCGTCCAACGGTAGTGACCGGGATATTGACGACTTTTTTTATCTCCTCGGCGTTATTTACGGCAAAGCCGTTGGGGACGTAGCTGGGGGGAGTGATGAACCAGCGGGTGGCGTATACGGCCTGGGAGCAGTTTATACAGTCGATCCCGGCGGCCTCCAGCATGACGGCCATGACCTTGCTTTCCTCAAGGGTGATCCCGTCCTCCACATACTCCTGGCTGGACATGCGGTAGAGCAGGGGATAGTCAGGACCCACGGCCTCGCGCACGGCCCTGACGACTTCCAGGGGGAAGCGCATACGGTTCGCGATGGAACCGCCGTACTCGTCCGACCTGCGGTTCGAGAAGCCGGACATGAACTGGTTGAGAAGATAGCCGTGGCCGCCGTGGATCTCAACCCCGTCAAAGCCGGCCTTTTTGGCCGCCGCCGCGGTCTCGGCGAACTTGACGACATAGCTCTTTATCTCCTCCCGGCTCAGCTCCCTGGGGGTCTCGGGCTGGGTGGGGTCTTTTATAGCGGAGGGGGCAAGGATCTCCCCGGTCTTTGTGAAGGCCGTTTTCGACTCGCGGCCCGCGTGGTAGATCTGGCACACTATCTTGCCCCCGGCGGCGTGGACCCTGTCAGTCAGCTTTCTGTGGCTGGCCACAAGTTCGTCGTTCCACAGGCCGAAAAGGTTCATAAAGCCTCCCGCCTCCGGAGAAATGAGATAGTCCTCCGTTATGATAAGGCCATAGCCGCCCTTGGCCTTGGCCTCGTGGTAGGCGATGAATTTCTCATTGGCCATGTGGTCCTCGTTCGCGTAGCATGTCACCATGCCGGAGACGACAAAGCGGTTTTTTATCTCCATCTGGTTTATTTTCAGGGGTTTAAACATGTTGTCAAGCAAGGGAAAAGTCCTCCTAATCGATTATTTCCGCTGGGGCGGGGCTTACAGCATGGTGTTTCCTCCGTTCATGGAGACCACCTGGCCGGTTATGAAGTCGGAATCCATGAAGTAGCGGACGATGTGATACATCTCGGAAACCTCGCCCAGCCGCTGGAGGGGGCTGCTGTTTACACGGGCGTTCATCATGTCGGGGTTCAGCTCAAAAGACTTCAGGGTCATCTCGGTCTTCATTGGACCGGGGGCGATGGCGTTCACCTGGATGTTGTGGGGTCCAAGATCGATGGCCATGGCCTGGGTCATGCCCCGGACGGCGAACTTGGAGCTGGCGTAGGCGACGGAGCCGGCGGTGGCCCTCAGACCCACGGCGGAGCAGAAGTTGATGATCTTGCCGAAGTGGTTGGCTATCATCAGGTCGCAGAAATGGCGGCAGACGAAGAAAGTGCCCTTGACGTTCACGTCTATAACATCGCAGAAGAGCTTGGGGTCTATCTGATCGGCCGGGGCGTTGGCGAAAACACCCGCGCAGTTGACGAGCACAGAGAGCTTTCTGCCCATGTTCTCCTCTGCCCAGCCGCGGAAGGCGATGACCTCCTCCTCGCTCTGCACAGCCAATTTATAGGGCTCTACCCTAACGCTGAACTCTTTTTCAAGCCGCTCTTTTACCTCCAGGGCCTTTTCAAGCCGGCCCTGGTAGGTGATGACCAGGTCATAGCCCTCCCGGGCCAGTTCCTCAGCCACTGCGGCGCCCAGGCCCCTGGACGCGCCGGTTATGATGGCGTATTTTTCACTTAACATAGCGATATCCTCCGATAGCTGATAAAATATGCTTGGCGCGGACGCCGGGAAAACGGGGCCCGCTCTCCCGGCGCCATGGGCTTATACCTGTTCCGCGGCGGTCTCCGTTTTGGCGGGAGCCATCCACCTGCGGCTGAGCTTTGTGGCGGCGAGCAGCAGCAGAGTGCTGACCACGCCTATCACCACGATGGTCCACACGCCGCCCATGTAGCTGCCGGTCTTGTCAAAGGAACCGGCGACTATGCGGCCTGCGAAGGTGTTGGCGAAGAGCATGGAGAACACGCCCAGAGACACGAACATGGTGAAATCCTTGCGCCCGAAGACGGCGGCAGCCGTGGCGGGCAGGGCCATGTTGATAAGGCTGTAGTTAAAGGCATAGGCGATGATAAGGGGAATGAGGACCCAGGCAGCCCCGCCTCCGGTCATACAGGCGATACAGCAAAGGGGAGCCAGGACGGCTATCACACCCTCGGAGACGGCCACGCCGTAGGCCTTGATCTTGTCGAACATGATGCCCAGGATTATCTTCGCGGGGATCTGGAGCATGTTGGACAGTGACAGAACGTTGGCCGCGGCCATGGCGGTGTATCCGGCGCTCTGGAGCAGGGGAGAGAGGTTGGGATTGATGGCCTGAGGGATTATCATCATGAGGATGAGGCCCAGGATGGCCAGGTAGAAAGCGGGGGTCTTGAGGGAATCTTTGAAGGTGATCCCGGGTACCTCCGCCTCAGCGCCCTTCAGCGCGGCGGCGGGAGTGGTCTGCTTGTCCCAGCCCAGGGGCTTGAGACCCATGCTCTCAGGGTCTTCGCGTATGAGGATAAGGGCAAGGGACATGAATACGACAATGCCGATGGCGATGGTGCGATAGCCCCAGCGCCAGCCGAAGCCCTCGATAATGCTCTGGATAAAGGGGCTCATGAACAGCAGGCAGATACCCGAGCCGCAGAAGGCGATGCCGGTAGCCAGGCCCTTCTTGTCGATGAACCACTTGCCGATAACATGGTTTATGCATATGGCGTTGCTCATCTGGCAGGAGATGCCCAGCAGCGCCGCGCAGGCGTAGAACATGCCCAGCGAGTGGGAGAAGGAATAGCCCACATAGACAAGGATGTGGCCTATCGCGCCGCAGGCCAGCAGGGTGCGTACCTTGACCTTGGTGAGTATGCGGCCGATTATCGGCGACTCCAGCATGGAGATCATCGAGAAAATAGTAAGTATCATCGTGAACTGGGCCCTTGTGCAGCCCAGCTCCTCGGTAACGGGAATAACGAACAGGGAAAAAACGCTATACTGGATACCCATGGAGGCGGACACGAAGAAAGCGCCCAGAACGCAGAACCAACCATAGAATATCTTTTTCCTGGCGGTGTTTTCCATAATAACACTCCATCAAATATAATAATTTTTTGCGGTCTCGCGGCGCGGGACCAGGTTCTTTTGCCTTGACTGCGGCATGGGAGCCGCTCAGTAGGCGGAGGCGCCAACGTCGATGTTGATGTCGGCTCCGTTTATGGCCTTTGAGGCGTCGGAGGCGAGGAACAGGCCAAGCTGGGCCACCTCCTCCGGCTCGCAGTTGCGGGGCTTGCAGCCCCGGCCCAGGACATAGCGGGACATGCCGAACTCGCTGGCCGCGCCGCCCTGGCCGCTGGTCATCATGGGTGTGTTCACCCCGGAGGGCGAGATAGAATTGCAGCGGATACCCTGAAGGGCATAGGCAAAGGCGGTGTTTTTCGTGAGCCCCACTATGCCGTGCTTGGACACGGTGTAGGCAAGGCCGCCGCGAAAGCCCGTCTGCCCCGCGATGGAGGCCACATTTATTATGCTGCCCCCGCCGTTTTTCAGCATTCCGGGCAGCACCGCCCGCATGGTGTACAGGTCGCCGTACAGGTTAGTCTCCATGACGAAGGAGAAAAACTCGTTGTCGGTCTCCGTCAGGGGGCGGAACTTGTCGAACACACCGGCGATATTGAAAAGGATATCGATCTTCCCAAAGCGGTCCAGCGTGTCCTTTACGGCGGATATGACCTCCTGCTCACGGCGCAGATCCACCTGGTGGACCAGGACCCCCTCCTGCTCACGGGCAAAGCCTTCGAGCCAGTCGGTCCTGATATCCACGGCGGAGATCTCAGCGCCCTCGGCGTGAAACAGCTTCACTGCCTCCTGCCCCACTCCGGAGTTGCCTCCGGTTATCAATGCGACTTTTCCTTCGAGGATCATTTTTTTGACTCATCCCCAGTCTGTTTTTTTATACTTTGGCCGCGCTCCCGCCCGATTTGGGGCGGTATAGACCCATCAGTATGCCGAGCAGCCCACGTCGATGTTTATGACCGCGCCGTTTATCGCCCTGGACTTGTCAGAGGCCAGGAACAGCACCAGGTCCGCCACCTCTTCCGGCTCGCAGTTGCGGGGCTTGCAGGCCCGGCCCAGAACATAGCGCTCCATGCCGAACTCGCTGGCCTCGCCGTGGCCGCCGAAGAGCATGGGGGTGTTTATGCCGGAGGGGGATATGGCGTTGCAGCGAATGCCCTGAAGAGCATAGGCAAAGGCGGTGTTTTTCGTGAGCCCCACTATGCCGTGCTTTGACATGGTATAGGCAAGGCCGCCGCGGAAGCCTGTCTGTCCGGCGATGGAGGCGATGTTCACAATGCTGCCGCCGCCGTTTTCTATCATGTGGGGCACGGCGCAGCGCATGGTGTACAGGTCCCCGTACATGTTCGAGCCCATAACGTCCTCAAGGAGCTCGTCATCCATTTCCGTGATGGGACGGAAAAAGTCGAACATTCCGGCGATGTTGCACAGAACGTCCAGTTTGCCGTAGACCTCTATGGTCTTTGCCATGGCGGCCTTCACATCGGCCTCCACCTTCAGGTCCATGTGGAAAGCTATAACGTTCTCGTGCTCAGCCGCGAAGCCCTCCATCCAGTCCTTGTTCCTGTCGAGCAGGGCCAGCTTTGCCCCCTCCGCCAGAAACAGCTCTGCCGTCTTCTGGCCAACGCCGGAATTTGCGCCGGTGATGAATGCTACTTTTCCTTCAAGCGTACCCATAATAATTCCTCCAACGCGTTTTAATTCGGTAAATAAAACATGTTCTATTTACTGCTACGCTGATAAAAAATATACAAGCCTGTTTGAGAATTGTCAATAGCTTTTTAGCATATGTCTGATTTTTGACGATTACACCAAAACTTGGTAGGGTAATATGGTGAAAATACCAATATTTTGAAGGGCTTGCTCCGGACCTTTTACACGGTGCCAGGGATAAATGTTCTGACTCTCCGGCATAAAACGGATTTTTACTTGAGCAACGGCGGTTTATGGTGTATAATAAAATGCCCCCGGAAGGTGGGAGGGGCCTTTCGGGGCTCTGTTTTCAGCATGTGATAAGGAGACGCGCGCCGGGCCTCTTTGGGGCCGGGACGGCGCTGTGATATTTATGGAGCTGTCCGAGCTTAAGCTTATTTCCGCCAGCAATATAATCAGGCTGCGCACAGAGGCCGGCATGACCCAGGCGGAGCTTGGCGCTGCGCTGAACTATTCCGACAAGACCATATCCAAGTGGGAGCGGGGCGAGGCCATACCCGACGCCTATGTGCTCAGCCAGATGGCCGGTCTGTTCGGTGTGACGGTGGACCATATCCTCTCCTCCCACGACAGGTGGGAGGCCCCGCCCTCCCCGGAGGAGGCGGAGGACAAGAACTACAGCTTCCGGGTGATAATCGCCATCGCGGTGATAGGGGTATGGACGGCGGCGCTGACGGCCTTTGTCACGCTCTGGCTCTTCGACATAATCTGCTGGGAGATCTTTTTGATCGCCCTGCCGGTGGCCATACTCACATACATGGTGCTCATCTGCGTTTTCGGCCGGCGAAAACACCTTCAATATGTGATCGCGGCCTTTGTCCTGTCCCTTTTCGTCCTGCTGTATTTCCTCTTCCCAGAGACCAAGCCCTGGCAGCTCTTCCTCATCGCCATCCCCGCGGAGGTGATAGTCTTCCTGAGCTGCCATATCAAAAAAAGGCCCAGCTTTCTCCGTAAAAAATGAGCTCTCTACTATCCGTAGAGAACTCTTACAGAGCCTGTAGACAGCCGCGAGCAGACTTCTACAGGCTTTTTCCCTTCCCGTAGAGGTTTTTGCGGCACAGTAGCTTGAAATCACGCTCTCCCGGGCATATCCTTTAAACGGGTCCCGGCACGGTCCGGGGACAAATTTCCTGAAAGAGAGGACCATCCCATGAGTGATTACGTTTTGAGCTGCTGCTCCACCGCCGACCTGACAAAGGAGCATTTCAAAGAGCGGGACATAAATTATATCTGCTTCCACTACGCCCTGGACGGGAAGGAATATATGGACGATCTGGGCGAGAGCATGCCCTTCGACCAGTTTTACGCCAGGATCAAAGGCGGAGCCGATGCCCGCACCTCCCAGGTGAATATATCAGAGTATGTGGACTATTTTTCCGCCTTTATGGAGAAGGGGCTGGACGTGGTCCATGTGTGCCTCTCCTCCGGCATTTCAGGCACCATAAACTCCGCTAAGAATGCCGCCCTTATCGTGAAGGAGCGCTATCCCGGGAGAGAGCTGTATGTGATCGATTCTCTGGGCGCCTCCTCGGGCTATGGCCTGCTGATGGACGCCGCCGCCGACAGGCGGGACCAGGGCATGAGCGCCAGGGATCTGGCCCAATGGCTCGAGGACAACCGGCTCAGGCTGCACCACTGGTTCTTCTCAACGGATCTCTCAAGCTATGTGAAGGGCGGGCGCATATCCAAGACCGCCGCGGTATTCGGCGGCCTGCTTGAGATATGCCCCCTGCTGAACATGGACGACCAGGGGCGGCTCATCCCCCGCGCCAAGGTGCGCACCAAGAAAAAGGTCATCCGCGAGATAGTAAAGCGGATGGAAGAGCAGGCCGAGGGCGGCCTTGACTATTCCGGCAAGTGCTATATCTCCAACTCTGCCTGCTATGAAGACGCCCGCCAGGTGGCGGACATGGTGGAAGAGAGATTTAAAATGCTCAGCGGCAGGGTAGAGATAAACCATGTGGGCACCACCATCGGCTCCCACACCGGCCCGGGCACTGTGGCCCTATTCTTCTGGGGCTCCCAGCGGGAGGCATAAATAAGCAAAATAAAGACCATCGGCGCCTCGTGCATTTACGGCGCCGATGGTCTTTATTTTGCGGCTCAGGCCTGGAGGAGCATGAAGCCGGGCATGGGGCTTATGCGTATCTGCTCCTGGAAGCCCGGGCATTCCCCGTCAAGGGACCATTCCAGGCCCGGCGGGTTTTCAATGAGTATGTTCTCCGCCTGAAAAAACTCGATAAAGGGGCTGGAATAATCCTGGGTGAAAAGGCCCCGAACTATCCCGTCGAAGTCGAAGATAGTCTTTGGCACTTTTATGAGCAGTATCTCAAATTTCCCGTCGCAGGGGTCAACGACGGTCTTTGGCAGCTCGATAGTTCCGGCGATAGAGGTGGTGTTGCACACCGCGCCGAAGAGATAATCCCCCTCATAGGGGACGCCGTCCGCGCTGAGCTTCATGTGGATGGGCTTTATCTTGGGCAGGTCCTTTATCCCGTCCAGTATATAGGCCGTGTGGCCCAGCCGGTTCTTCAGGTTTTGGTCCGTGGTGTACGACAGCCAGGAGAAGGCCCCGAAGGCCGCCACATAGGAAAAATAACGCTCCCCAAAGCGCCCCACGTCATAACGGGTGATACGGCCGGAGGCGATGTTCCTTGCCGCTGTCATAAAGTCCCCGGATATGCCCCGGGTGGCGGCAAAGTCGTTGGTGCTGCCGCAGGGGATATATCCCAGGGGCACGGAGATCTCTCCGGCGGCAAGGCCGCTCAAAACCTCGTTCAGGGTGCCGTCCCCGCCGGTGCAGCAGACCAGGTCAAAATCTTTCCCAAAGCGGCGGGCATAGCCCGTCGCGTCGCCCCGACGGGCGGTGACGGCGGTCGTCACCAGATATCCCGCGTCCATGAAGCAGCGAATTATCTGGGGTATGGCCTTGATTATCTGCTTCTTCCCGGAGACCGGATTCACGATAAGCAGGGCCTTTTTGCTGAATTCTTCAAAGCCAGGCTTTGATACAAGTTCTTCTGTTGCCATTGTATCTCCTTTTCCGCTCAGACTCCAAGCCCCGCTATGTGCAGGCAGATATATGCCGTGGGGATGGAGAAAAGAAGGCTGTCCGCCCGGTCAAACATACCGCCGTGGCCGGGGATAAGCTTGCTGAAATCCTTCACGCCGATCATCCGCTTTACAAGAGACTCGGCCAGGTCGCCTATCTGGCCCAGGCTTGAGGCCACAAAGGCGCATATGAGGGCCACCGGCAGAGAGATCTGGGGGAAAAGGCCGCTTATGTATATAAGCGCCCCGGCCGCCAGAGAGGACAGAGCCCCGCAGAGGCAGCCCTCCACCGTTTTGTTGGGGCTCACGGAGGGGGCGAGCTTGTGCTTTCCAAAGCGCATCCCGCCGAAAAGGGCGAAGCTGTCGCACACCCAGGTGGATATGCAGCCGAAGACCAGGGTCTCAAGCCATATCTCACCCACGCTTATCATCATCAAAAGCCCGAAGAGGAAGCCGGGATAAGCCAGCCCCGCCAGGGTGTACATGGCCCCGCCGCCAGAGACCTTTTTGTGGATCACTCCCGAAAACAGGGCCAGGTATATGTTCAGCGCGAAGCAGGCGATATAGGCCACCGGGCCCGCGTGGAGCAGCGTGAGCAGCGCCTGAGCGCCGATATAAGTGTACATGACCCAGGCGGCGCAGTATATCTCTAATTTCTCCAGATTCCGGCTGAGCTCATAGGCGCACAGTATGCCCACCACCGCGAAAAACACGACCCTGCTTATCTCAGACAGGAAAACGCAGCTCAAAGCGATCGCCAGCAGCACGATGGCGGATATTACTCTCTTTTTCAATATCAAACGACCTCTCTGTTTTTTATGTCGAAAAAACGCCGGGCGGGTACATATATCCCCACCCTTAAAATATTAAGCTTTTCTTAAGACTAACACATTTTCCCGCGTCTCTCAATATGCACAGGCCGGGATTTGTTGAAAAGAGGCCCGTCAGACCCGAAATTTAACACTTTGTTAATTCATGGCTTCTTCTGGCGGCCGTCGGGGAAGAGATAGTACCGGCGCTTACCCGCCGTGATCGAGCCGAACTCCACAGCGTTCGCCGGGCAGGCGGAGATACAGGCCATACACTGTGTACAGTTCCCGTTCCACTGGGGGCGGCCCTCCTTCAGGCGGATATTTGCCAGGGGGCAGAGCCGTTCACACAGGCCGCAGCCGGTGCAGCCGTCCCCGGCTTTAAAGCGCCTGTCGTTCACAAAAAGCTTATAGAAGGGGCTGTTCAGCTTCGAGAGCAGAGCCCCCGTGCCGGAGGAGCCGTTGGGGTCTGAAATGGGCCGGGAGAGGGCGATCTGCCTGCCGGCGCTCTCTATCTGGGAGACGGAGGCCCGGAGGATACCCTGGGCCTCGTCATAGTCCGGGGCCTTGAACATGCTTATAAAATTCTCCGGCATCTTTACCGAGCTCAGACCCATGAAGTTCAGCTCCACGCCCCGGCAGAAGCTCTTGGCGTACTGCTCCGCAGCGCCGGTGCCGCTGCCGCAGGTCAGATAAAAATAGGCGTCCCGGCAGCCCTCGAAGCGGCTGTCCCGTATGAACTGCTCCACCACCCGGGGCAGCCTCCAGCAGTAGGTGGGGCAGACGAACACCAGGGGCGAGGAGGACTGAAAAGAGTAGCGGGCGTTATACGGGTCCTGTATACGGCCGCGCATGACGTCGTTCATGGAGACGAGCTCATCCCCCGTCTGCCCCGAGAGGATGGAGGCGGCGTACCTGCTGTTGCCGGTGCCGGTGTAATAAAGGATCATTTAAAGAACTAC